>JANQIZ010000210.1 GCA_028281895.1 Dehalococcoidia bacterium | reverse complement strand
CGACTGGACAAAAGAGTCGATCGCCATACTGGGCCGATACCAAGACGCCGATACGCAAGGTGGTGGATCAGCGATATGACAGGCGCACAGCCAGCCATCAATGAAGACTCCTGGTCATTCCGCGCTGCAGCGTGGGCCGACCGCAACTCAGCCAGACTGATCATCGGGACGGTCATTCTCACCGCACTGCTGGTCATTCCCTTATCGGTGCTGGATGCGCCAGACGAGGCGTCCCAGAACCCTGAAGGCAAGGTGTTCGATCTGCAGGGCCAGATCGATGAGGTGTTTGCGGCTCCAGCCCACTGGATTCCCCTTATCGCAGAGGCGCACGACGGCGACATGCTGACGCCGCAGAACCTGAAAGAGCTTCTGCTAAGTGAGACCACTCTGCGCGCAGAAGACGCTCGTGGCAACCTCATTCCAGAAGACCTCGGCTCAGGCCCTGCCCTGCTGAGCTACTTCGACAACACCACGAACCGAAACGTCCTTGGAGTGGTGACGATCGCAGATGCCGTCGAAAGCTACCTGCAGGCCTCAACCGGCGGCGCTGTATCACTTGCGGGCGCAACCGAAGAGCAGGTCAAGATCGCAGTTCACGATGTGCTGGCCGCGCCTGAGACAGAAGAACTCAGGGAGTTCCTGTCGATCCATGCCACGGCGGAGCCGTACACGACTACGGATGGACGCGAGATCCTGTGGTGGGAGTCGCCTGCGATCCAGCTCAATGTGATCGCGGATAACGACACTCTCGGCGGCGGCACTCAAGCGATTGGCATCAGCACCGACGACAACACTGTGGACAAGGAGGAGTTCAACCGCAACGTCCAGGAGGTTCTGCGCAGGGACATCGAAGGCTACGACATCTGGGGCATCGCGATCGATGTGAACCTGGAGTCCGCAGACCAGGGCGAAGAGTCCGGTATCTACATCACGTTCACCGTCATCGCCGCCATAGCCATCGTCGGCATCTCGCTTCGATCCTACTGGGCGGTTGCACTCACAGGCATCGGCCTCGGCGCGCTGATGATCTGGCTAAAGGGAATCTCGCTGCTTGTCGGAATCAAGGGCGGCCTGGTGATCGATCTCATCGTCCCGATAGCGATGGTCTCGCTGGGGGTCGATTTCGCCGTCCATGCGATCAGGCGATACCAGGAAGAGCGAAGGGCAATCACGGTTCCGCGTCGAGCGTTCGTTATCGGGCTTGGCGCAGTGCTGCCGGCTCTCCTGCTGGCCATGGCATCCGACAGCATCGCCTTCCTTTCGAACAGCACTGCTGGCATCGAAGCTGTCGTCCACTTCGGCTTCGCTGCGTCTATTGCAACCGCATCTTCGTTCTTAGTGCTCGGTGTGGTTGTCCCACAGGCATATGCCCGGATAGACGGCCTGTTAACGGGCCGCAGCTACAGCGGCCGAGCCCACGCAGCGAACCGGATCTTTTCGTCGTTCGGTGTCGCATCGGCAGCCGGTGGCTCGGTGATACTGCTGATCGTGCTGAGCGCTGCTGCTGGAGCTGCGTTCCTCGCAGTCACCTTGCTCTTCGCGGTGCTGATTCCCGTGCTGATTCTGAGGAGACAGGCTGCAGGCAACGCAGACGAGCGCGATCTCGATCACCCGGGCAAAGCAATGAGATCTGACCACGAATCGCATTCGTTCGACCGTCTGGCTGCGCTACTGCGCTACAGGTTCGCGGTCGCAGCAGTAGCCATCGGTGTGACAGCGATTGCGGCAGTATTCGCGCTGCGGCTGGACGCGACTTTCGATGTCAAGGACTTCTTCTCATCCAGCTCCGATTTTGCCGTGAGCCTGGACAAGCTCGATGAGCACGTCGGCGACCGCAGCGGCGAGCCGGCTGCGATACTCATCGAGGGTGATCTGACGGATCCAACAGTCCTGCCCGCGATCCCGGGCGTCTTCGACAACCTGGACGGCAACCAGAACCTGGGGCGCGACACCCAGGGAGTGGTGAACATCAGTGAGCCAAACCTGATCCAGATCGTGCTGGACATCACCGCTTCGCCCGCTGGCCGGGCAGGCGTTCTTGAGCTCACTGGCGTCGAGATTCCAGAAGACCCGCCATATGGCACACCGCCAGAGCAGTTCCAGATCGACGCGGTGCTCGACTACGCGGTGCAGGCTGGCGTGCCGACAACAGACGGCGAGGTCAAGTACACGCCAGACAGGGTGCAGTCGGCGCTCAGCCACAACCCGCTTGGCCGAACGCAGGGCGTCACCCAGTTCACCGTCTTCATCCCCGGCACGCGAGAGCAGAGCGCTGTTGTAGAGGCGCGGGACTCTATTGAGCGGGACCTGCAAACACTCGCCGGCGTCAGCGCGATCACTGACTACGGCGTCACCGGATCGCCGATGATCCGGCAGGCACAGCTTGAAGCCACTACCGAGTCTCTGCAGAGGTCCATTCCAATCGCTGCGGTTGCCGCCTTCTTGCTGCTGTTCGTCTCGTTCCGCTCGGTTCGATTCGCGCTCATCACCATCATCCCGATCGGCCTCGTGGTCGTCTGGCTGTACGCGATCATGTACATCAGCGGCTTCGCACTGAACTTCGTCACAGCGACTATTGGAGCTGTCTCTATCGGCGTCGGCATCGACTTCTCTATCCATCTGACACAGCGGTTCAGGGAAGAGCTCAACTACGCCCGGACTAAGTTCATCGCTATGCAGCGCGCGCTGCGCGGAACGGGAGTGGCGCTGGCCGGATCATCCGCATCGAGCATCGTCGGATTCGCCATCATGGGCTTCGCGCCAATGCCGCTCTTCTCCAGCTACGGCATCCTGACATCCATCATGGTGTTCCTGGCAGTGTTTGCGGCGCTCATTGTGCTGCCATCTCTGCTCATGATCGTTACGCCAGAGCCTGAACCAGTCACAGACATACAGATCAAGGATCAACAGCCAGCATGAGCTATTCACCTCATGACCCGATCATCTCGGTCAGCGGATTGACAAAGCGCTACGACGACCTCGTCGCCGTCAACGATGTCTCGTTTGAGGTCCGCCAGGGCGAGGTCTTCGGCATGCTCGGTCCGAACGGCGCCGGCAAAACGACCACAGTCGAGATTCTTGAGGGTATGCGCAAAGCCGATGCAGGCACCGCGCTCGTTGACGGGATCGACGTTCACCGGGATCCAAAGCGGGTCAAGAGCATCATCGGCGTCCAGCTTCAGACAAGCGCTTTCTTCGATCACCTGTCTGTCGCAGAGACGGTGAAGCTGTACGGAGAGCTATACGGGGAGCAGGTGGATGTGGACCAGATCCTGGAAGAGGTGGAGCTGACAGACAGGCGAAAGGCCTACTTCAACCATCTCTCAGGCGGACAGAAACAGCGCATGTCCATAGCGGTGGCTCTTGTGAATAAGCCGCGCGTGCTGTTCCTTGACGAGCCGACCACCGCTCTCGACCCGCAGGCCCGCAGGCACATGTGGGAGCTGATTGACCGAATTCGCAACAGCGGCACAACCATCATGCTGACCACCCACTACATGGAAGAGGCGGAAGAGCTCTGCGACCGGGTGGCGATCATGGACCAGGGGAAGATCATCCGCCTGGAGACGCCTGACAGGCTCGTAGAGCAACTGCTCGACTCCGGGTTCAAATCCGACAGGGTCGTCAAGCCCGCAACGCTCGAAGACGTGTTCATCAACCTGACCGGCCGCAGCCTCCGAGAAGACTGATCAAACAGCAACCATCTGGACCATCGCTTTGAGACTCTACTTCGTACTCACAGTCGCGTCGCTCAAGATGTACTTCCGCAACCGGCAGGCCATCTTCTGGGCGCTCTTCTTCCCGATGCTGATCATGCTGATCTTCGGGCTGCTCAACTTCGACCGGTTCTCTCCTCCCGACGTCGGCTACGTCGACAACGCTAAGAACGGCCTGTCGACGGCGCTCAGGGATGCGATCGACGATGGCGAGGATGAGCTGCTTGACCTGAAGACCGGCGATGAGCCAGATCTTCGCGAAGATCTGCGAAAGGGTGATATCGACGCGCTCATCATCGTTCCGGCTGGCTTTGGGGAAGCGGGACGCGTATCTGATCTGGAGATGGTGTTCGACTCTCGCAAGCCAAGCGAGCAGGGAGTTGCCTCAACAGTCGTCAGCGATGTGATCGATTCGCTGTTTCTCGATATCGCGGAGGTGCCTGCTGAGTTTCGAGTTGAGAGCCGGTTCTCAATCAGCAGCTCGACGATTGAAGGAGAGGGAGAGGGTTTCCGCGGATTCCTGGTTCCCGGCATCGCGGCGATGGCGATCATGCAGGGAGGCATCTTCGGAGTTGTCTTCAGCCTGATCCGCTTCAAGACAGGCGGCGTGCTGAGGCGGCTGCAGGCCACGCCAATCGGCCCTTCGCACTTCCTCGTCGGCCAGCTAGTCACCAGGCTCACCGTCACACTGCTGCAGACCTATGTGCTGCTGGTCGTAGGAATGCTGGCGCTGAGAGTGTCGATCGGTGATAGCGACCTGGTGACGTGGATCGATATATCGATCATGGCGCTGTTCGGCGGTGCGCTCTTCATCATCCTCGGATTGGCCATAAGCGGCTGGGCCAAGACCGAAGACGTCGCTGCGCCGGTAGCCAACATCGTCACTCTGCCAATGATGTTCCTCTCAGGGATCTTCTTCCCGCTCGAAGTATTCCCTGACTGGCTTTCGAATATCTCGCAGTTCTTCCCGCTGACCTATCTGGCTGACGGGTTCCGGGCGATAACCGTTGATGGCGCGTCGATCACCAGCCTTGGATCGGAACTGCTCGGACTGGGAGTGTGGACGGCGATTTCGTTCATCGTCGCCATCCGCCTGTTCAGATGGGAGTGAGGCAGAAGCCGGAGAGAGCGGCTATTGCCAGACAAATGAGAAGCGAGGCGCCCTGCTCAGTGCACGGTTCTGAACAGATAACCTCGCTTCCTTGGAGTACTACGGCGTCGATCCAAAACCGGTTTTCGCGTTCAGTGTAGATTTCGCCAGATCGTTACGCTGACCGATCAGGCGAGTCCGTTGATCGTCGCAGCGAGGGCGAAATCGCGTTCCGTGATCCCTCCGACATCATGTGACGAGACCGCGATCGTGATTGTCGAGTAGCGAATGTCGATGTCCGGGTGGTGATCGGCGTCTTCGGCAGCAGCAGCGACATTGCGCACGAACTCGATCCCTGCCATGAACGTCGCGAACTCGAAAGACCGAGTGATCTGCCCGTCTTCGAAGCTCCATCCCTGTAGACCGCTAAGCCGATCCTCGATCTCAGCCTGTGAGTATCCAGCCAATCCAACACCTCCGGCTTCCAGTCGCTAAGTCTTGCGCGGAACGCGCTGCGTTTTGACGTATTCGATCACAGTTGCGAGACCTTCCGGGGGAGCGCCAAGCTCAACTGCACGCTTCACGTCCGCTTCCGCTCGATCATCCAGCCCGAGCGCGGTCAGCGCAACAGCCCTGTTCCCGACAGCATCGGACATTTCGGGAGACAGCTCGATGGCTCTGTCAAAATTCACAACCGCCTGCTCAAACATGCCCATTGAGAGGTGAGCTGTGCCCAGATTGAACTGGATCTCGGCATTCTCCGGATCTAGCCACGCGGCCTCTTCGAAATCAGCGGCTGCCTTATCAGGAAAACCCAACTGGGCCGATTTCAAGCCGCGAGCCAGCCAGCCAGCCGCATCGGTCGGCTTGACCGAATCCTCGGCAGCTTCCGCCTCCAGCTCTTCTCGGGGCTGAATAGGAGGCAACTCGCCACGGCCGGTCGGTTCGGGCATCTTCTCTCACTCACGGACTCAGATCGTATCGATGGAAATCCAGCTTACCGGTAATTCGGGTCGCTTCAAGCCATCTCAACTCGACGCTGGCAGATTGCTATGCTGCGCACTTGCGTTCATGCCCGAGGCGGATCTACATCAATCGACCCGGAGACCCAGATGAGAATTGCATTGATCGGCCAGGCCGCATTCGGAAAAGCGGCGCTCGAAGCCATCGTCGAGGCGGGAAAAGACGAGATCGTGGGAGTCTTCGCGCCTCCGGACAGGGAAGGCCGTCCGTCAGATCCGATTGTCGATACTGCGAACGAAGCAGGCGTGCCGGTCTTCCAGTTCAAGCGCCTCAGGAACCAGGACGCTATCGACCAGTTCAACGCCGTAGAGCCCGAACTCTGCGTCATGGCCTTCGTAACCGACATCGTGCCTATGGACATGATCAACGGCCCTTCAAAGGGAACGATCCAGTACCACCCTTCCCTGCTTCCGCTGCATCGAGGGCCAAGCTCCATCAACTGGCCCATCGTGCAGGGCAGGACAGAGACGGGGCTGACGATCTTCTGGCCGGATGACGGGCTAGACACCGGGCCTGTGCTGCTCCAGAAGAAGACGCCTATCGGCCCGGACGACACTCTCGGGAGCGTCTACTTCAAGCGGCTCTTCCCAATGGGAGTCGAAGCGATGATCGAGTCGATCGACCTCGTGCGTGAAGGCAACGCGCCGCGCATCGTGCAGGACGAGAGCCAGGCGACGTATGAAGGCTGGTTCAAGGCGGCAGAGGCAGCGATCGACTGGTCAAAGCCGGGACAGGAGATCTACAACCTGGTTCGAGGGAGCGATCCTTCGCCGGGTGCCAACTCAACGCTGGCAGGTGAAAAAGTCAGCCTCTACGACGCTTCGTTCTCTGCGAACGACAGTGGCGGCGAGCCTGGAGAAGTCCTTGCTGTTGGGGAATCCGGCATCGAGATCGCTGTTCCCGGTGGATCGATCACGGCGGGCCGAGTGCGTGGACCTGATCGCAAGAAGGTTTCGGGCGCAGAGTTCGCAGCAGCTTTCGCCATCGGTCCGGGAAGCAGATTCGGCAGCTAATCGCCGCGCATGAACGCGCCAAGCAGTTTGGTCACTCGATCGGGCTGATCAAGCAGGCAGATGTGGCCGCACTCGGGAAGCACCTCAAGCCGAGACCTCGGGATCATCGCCGCGGCCCGTCGAGCGTGCTCAACCGGGAAGAAGCGATCTTGCTCGCCCCATAAAACAAGCGTCTCTGCGGAGATGGCTCTAAGCTCTTCATCGCCAAGGATGTTGCGCTGGCCGCGCAGACCGGCAAAGACCGGCAAGTTCTGGCGCAGTGCGAGAGAGTGGCCGGCATGCCTCCTCACGCTGAAGGCGTACTGCAGATACGCATCATTGTGCTCTCGATCAGGGTTGAGCACCTCGGTAGTGGCGAAGAAACGCTCGTGCGCCCAGCGCTGAGGCCGAGTCAACAGGTGCTTGAGAACCGGCATGGCGCTCAATCGGAATCCCCACGGCAGATCGCGGCCAAACCCTGCTGAGTCAAGCAACGCGAGCCGCTCGACTCTATGCGGGCTCTCAGCAGCGAAAC
>JANQIZ010000208.1 GCA_028281895.1 Dehalococcoidia bacterium | reverse complement strand
GCGCGAGGCCGCTCTGCTCAAGCTGGATCATCGGCCCCACGTGAGCCCCACTGGCCGAGTAGGCGCCAAGGAACGATCCGACTGCGAGGAGCCACATGTTGTCGGTTACCAGCAGCAACGCCCCGGCAGCCGATGTGATGAGCGCCATGCTGACGAACGAATGACGACGCGCCACTCGCTGGCCAATGAACATGATCCCGAACGAGAGGATCAGCCCGCCTGCAAGACTGATGCCGAGCAGCAGGCCCATCTTTGATTGCGAGAAGCCGAGACCTTCGACGAGGAAGATGCCGATGAGCACCGACATGATGGTCTGGGCCGCGTCACGCGTTCCGCGCCCGGCATACATCAGCCACGCATCCGCACGGGGGCGTCCGCTTGCAGTTGTTTCCGCGATCTGTGTCTGGCCTGGCTCCATGCGAGCGCCTATGTATACACGACGAACGTCCGAAACTCAGTAGACACAGGACCGGCAAATCTCTCGGGACTGGAATCTGCCGGCATGCGCAAACAAAACGGCCACCGGCAGAATCGCCAGTGGCCGCTTAGTTGATCTATAGAGCCGTAGAGGGATTTAGCTCGTCTTTACAGCACCGTCAGCAGACGTCACCGCATCGGCATCGCCGGATGCTGAGGTGTCAGCATCTGCGTCACCGTTGCGGCGCTCATCGGCCCGCCTGCGAGCCTCCTCAAGCTTCTTCTTTGCCTGCTCTCGAGCCTCTTCGATGCGCTCCTTAGCGTCGTCGCGCCGATCATCGATCCGCTCATCAGTCGCTTCGCGCGCCTTCTCGATTCTCTCATCAGCTGCGTCCCGAGCCTTTTCGATCCGCTCGGCCGCTGCAGCGCGGGCCTCAGCGATCCGCTCCTCTGCTTTTGCCCGAGCTTCAGCCAGTCGCTTCTCTGCCTCTGCCTTCTGCTCAGGAGTCATCCTGTCGCTGTTGGCGATCGCCGCGTCTACTCGGTCACGGATGTTGGCGCGTGCGTCGTCGAGCCGCTCCTGTGCATTTTCGCGTGCATCGTCGAGCCTGTCCTCGGCGTCGTCCCTGGCATCATCCAGCCGGAGCTGCGCGCTCAGCCGAGCCTCATCGATCCTTGCCTGTGCGATCAACCTCGCCTCGTCAACACGAGCCTGGGCCTTTGCACGAGCCTCGTCGATGCGAGCCCGAACCTCTTCCCTCACATCGTCACTGTTCTCCAGGCGATCTTGCGCCTTCTTGAGAATCTCGTCACGCTGGGCATTGAAGCGCTCACGCACTTCCTGCAGCTTCGCCTCAAGCTCCTTGCGCTCCGCAGCAAGCTCTCGCAGCCGCTGCTCAATCTCATCTGCAGCGTGCTCTGCACGGATGCGCAGCTTCTTCTCGATCGCATCGCGGTCGACGATGAGAACTACCTCATCACCGGCCTCACCTTCCACATCGCCCTCAGCATCGATCTCATCACCGTTCTCGTCCAGGATCTTCACCCTGTCGCTGATGGCGTCCTTGATCTTTTCGAGAATCACAGCACGCTTGTGCTCGCGAGTCGCCTTTGAAGGCACGATCACGATCTTCAGCGCGGTGCCGGTGCGGATCACATCTCCGCTGGCCGTCGTCGATGCGTCTTCGCTCGCAGGCTTGGCCAGGAGAATGCCGACCTTGTCGCCTTCGCTTAGCGCATCGATCTTCACGACGCCCTCTGGCCGCTTCCTGATCACCGTCTCATCAGTGACAAGGATCTGAACCTTGCCGTGCCTTGTCTCGACGATGAAACTGGAGTCGTTCTCTCCAGGATCGCCGATCACTTTGCCGACTATGCCTCGGCGCACAGGCTTTTCTGCAGATGTGTCTGCCTGATCGACGCCTGTGGCGTTGCCATC
>JANQIZ010000154.1 GCA_028281895.1 Dehalococcoidia bacterium | reverse complement strand
GAAGAACTCGTCTCCCCACTGCTCGCGGATGACCTCGCCGAGGATGTTCCCCAGTTCGCGGATGTCCTGCCGCAGGCCCGAATCGGGACCCTGCATCTTCACTTCAGAGGATTCAACCTCGGGCATTTCAGTTCCTGGTTTTTGTGATTTTGGGTGATTCCGGGCTCTGCTAAGACACCGCAGATCGTCATTTGATCGCCTCGTCCTGGAACGATCACTCAGCAGCAGCCGGCTCTTCCGGGTTGCCGCCAGGCGTCTCGCCTATCCACACCTCACCGCCTTCGAAGTGCTCCTTCTTCCAGATCGGAACTACCTCTTTAAGCCGGTCGATGAAGTACAGCGCAGCCTCGAACGCCGGACGGCGATGCGCAGCGCCAACGGCCAGCACCATGCTCGTCTCGCCAATATCGACTCTGCCAGTCCTGTGAGCGACAGCCACTCGCCCGATATCCCATTTCTCTTTCATCTCTGCGATGACAGCGGTGATCTGCTCGTCGGCCATCGGGCGATATGCCTCGTATTCGAGATAGTCGACCTGGCGGCCTGCGTTGTTGTTGCGAGTCACACCGAGAAAGGTCACGACCGCACCGTCTTCGTCTGTGGTGACGTGGTTCGTCAGCGGCTCCGGGTCCAGCGGGTCTGATGTGATCAGCACGTTCTGGAAGGCGTCTTCGGGCAGCCCGGTATGCAGCACCGCGCCACCGCTTACAGGCGGAATCAGGGCGATCTCGTCGCCATCTTTGACGTTGTGTTCAGGCTCCACATAAGAACGATTCAGCGCGATCATGATGTGCCCGCGCATCTGCAGGCCGCCTTCGACCTGTGCTCCTGCGGCATCGATCGCGTCCTGGACGCTCGGTCCATGCGGCCCGTCCTGCAGCTCGACGCTTATGGAATCGGTCCTTGCCCTCTCGCGGAGCCCCGCAAACAGGCGCACTGTCACTTGCATTCTGAATCCAGTCCACTGTCACCACGTCTTCGCACTGTCCAATATATGCGGTCAGCGCTATCCGCGGGAAATCTCGGCACGGAATGGCCGTCGTAGTCGAGGGCGTTCAAGCAAATTAGTAACGGCGCTTGTGAGAGTTGAGCACGATTAAGGCCAAACGAGAGGCAGAAGTGCACTTAAGCGATGCACAACAGAGAGATAAACTCTTTGACATGCACTCTGGCGCGCAACTAAACTTATTGTTTGTCTCGGAAGGATCGGCAGCCAGTTAAGCGCCGTCTCCTTCAAGTATCTGCAATCACCGTGGGCACTGGCCGCATCTGCATTACGGCCGCCCGCAACTGGAGTTCCCTGACCAATGGTTCGTATCCGACTTCGCAGGATCGGCGCAAAGGGCCGCCCCTTCTACCGCATCGTCGTGGCCGATCAGCGCCAGCCTCGCAACGGCAAGGTCATCGAGGAGATCGGCACCTACGATCCGCTGCAGGACCCGCCTGAGATCAAGATCAACGAAGAGTCCGCCATCAAGTGGCTGAAGAACGGCGCGCAGCCGTCCGAGGCGGTCGCTCACATGCTCAATACTCGGGGCATCACCGAGAAGGCAAAGGCAGCCGCAAGTGCCTGATAGCCCACGCTCCGAAGAAGATGAGCAGGTGGTCGAGGCCGAGGTCGTAGAAGACGAGGCTTCAGAGCCTGAAGAGTCCGAAGACCAGGAAGCGGAGCAGGATGACGAGTCCTCCTCTGATTCGGATTCCGATTCAGAGGACTTCGGCGAAGCTGGCGATATGTCTGCGCTTCGTGAGATGGTCGAGTATGTCGCACGCGCGCTGACCACGAATCCCGATGCTGTGTCTGTGAGCGAAGAGACCGACAGCAACCGCACGGTCTTCCATCTCTCTGTTGATGAGAAAGACAAGGGCAAGGTGATCGGACGCGATGGGCGTGTGGCCCAGTCGATCCGCTCGCTGCTGCGCGTCGCCGCAACGAAGCAGGGCACGCGCATCACGCTGGAGATCGACTAGCTCCCGCAGCTGTCGATTAGCTACCTGACCAGCCGCTTTCCCATGCTCACGCGCTCTTCCGTCGCGTAGCCCAGACCGGCGTAGAAGCTCTCTACCGCTTCGTTTCCCTGCGCTATCTGCAGATTGATCTTCACGCAATCGAGATCAACCAGCGCCGATTCGACGTGCCGCAACAGCGCTGTGCCGATGCCCTGCCGCTGAAACGCGGGATCGACAGCGAGTGAGTAGATCCACCCTCGATGGCCGTCGTAGCCACCAAGCGCGGTGCCAATGGCCCGGTCGTCTGAAACGGCTACGAAGAACAGTCCGTCATCAACGGCAAGTTTGCGGTCAATGGCGAGTCCGGGCTCGTTGTGTGGCGTGTCGTAACCGAAGACAGCGTTCCACAACGCGACCACATCCTGCCGGTGGTCCGGATCGGAATACGGAACGATCTGAAAATCGGGTGAAGTCATCGGTCCTTCGGATAATGCTGGCCGAGGGTGCTGGCTGCTAGGTTCCCACTCGCAGGCCGGGATTCACAAGAGTTCGAAGCGTCTCGATGGCCGCGAGCACCGCAAGATGCGATGTCTTGGGGTTCTTCGGGTGCGGTCTGTTCACGAGCCTGAACGTGAACTCGCCAAAGCTGCCGCGTGCGCGGATTTCGTGAACGTTCCCGGGAGACTCCGGGTCTGCGACAACCTTCACCATCGTTCGCTCAGGCCCGATGCCAGCGAGGCTGATCGTCGCAGCGACATTCACGTTAGCTGGAAAGAGCTTCACTGCCTCAGACGCCGGTCCCTCGTAAACGGTCGCAACATCCGAGATATCGCGGCCTTCCCAGTCGGCAAAGCCTGGAGCGCCTGAAAGCGCCTCTGGCCGCTTGGTGGAAACGATCTCCACCGTCTCAAGGTCAGCCTGCACCGCACGCAGAGCGTCGATGCCGCCAACGGCCCCGGAAGGCACGATGATCTGCGCTCCAGATGCGGCAGATGCGTCTGTCAGCGCATCGAAAAGGGACTGGTCCATGAGCGCGCCTGAACTCATCAACAGCAGCGATTTCCCTGCGCGCAGAACGGCCTCACCGTGTGCGCGAACAGCTATCTGCGAAGCGCACTCGGCAACGATGTCTACATCGCCACTGCCAAGGAAATCAGCCTGATCCGTATACGCGCCGGGCTCAGGATCGAGTTGCGAAGCCAGCGCCGACACCTGCCCTGCATCGACATCCAGAAGGGCCGTGACGACAGCGCCTGGGATGCCGCCGGCGCCACCTTTGCCAACGGCGCCAGCTAGCTCAGCTCCCATTGAGCCGCAGCCAATCACGCCGATATTCATGACCTGTTTCGCGTTGGGCATCTGCACAAGAACCTCTCAAGAATCGACGCAAGCATACGCGAGTCAGCGCAAATTGCGGCCACGTCAGACCGCACATTTGACTATCCAACGGACTGAGACAGCTGTCCGATGTGCCTAAAGATCGCACCGGGAATCCAACTTGACCGCATCGTCTTGCGAGCTATCCTAGTCTGTTAACACTTGTGATCTACGTAACACGCTGACTGATCGCCTACGATGCCGTCTTATCACGTCTGGACAGTTGGCTGCCAGATGAACGTCGCAGATTCGCAGAGGCTCGACCTGAGCCTTGAGCGAATGGGGCTTGCGCGCGAAGAGAAGATCGAAGACGCAGACGTCGTAGTGGTCAACACCTGCGTCGTGCGGCAGTCCGCTGAGGACACTGCCACCGGCCTGCTCGGCAGGCTTGGCAAGACGAAGCTGGAAGACCCCGAGCGCGTGATCGCAGTCATGGGTTGCATGGTTGGGCCAGACCAGTCTGACCTTCGCCGCAGGTTTCCTCACGTGGACGTGTGGGCCCGGCCGCAGGAGTTCCAGCCCATTGTCGAAACGGTTGGAGCGCGAACCGGTCTCAGCATCGAGGGCTGCCTCGCCAACCTGACGCCTGAACGGCCCGATGTGGCGACGTTCGTGCCGATCGTCCACGGTTGCGACAAGTTCTGCACCTTCTGCATCATCCCGTATCGACGCGGCCGCGAGATGAGTCGTCCGCTGGATGAGCTTGTCGACGAGGTGACCCGGCTGGTGGGCCGCGGAGTCAAAGAGGTGACGCTGCTTGGCCAGAACGTCGATTCGTATGGGCACGATCTTGAGCCGCGGGCTGACCTGGCGGACCTGATGGAGCAGGTGCACGAGGTCAGCGGTCTTGAGCGCATCCGCTTCCTCACGTCGCACCCGAACGACATGTCACGTCGAATCATCCACGCGATCCGGGACCTGCCAAAGGTGTGCGAAAACGTGAACCTGCCGTTCCAGGCGGGCGATGACCGGATACTCGCGCAGATGCGAAGGGGCTACACGAGCGGGCAGTTCCTGGACCGCATAGACCAGATTCGCGACACGATTCCCGAAGTCACGCTCACCACCGATCTGATCGTCGGCTTCCCCGGTGAGACCGAAGCCGAGTTCGAGCAATCTGTTCGCCTGCTGGAACGAGTGCGGTTCGACAAGGTACACTCTGCCGCCTACTCGGAAAGGAACGGCACCTATGCATCGCGACGGATGCCAGATACCGTCTCAAGGGATGAGAAGAAGAGACGCCTGCGAACTGTCGATGATCTGCAATCGCGCATACAGTCCGAGATAAATGCTGATCTTGTTGGTCAAGAATTCGATATTCTTGTTGATGGAGAAACCCGAGGACGCCTTCGCGGGAGGACGAGAGGCGACAAACTTGTCTACATAACAGGCGGTGGGCCCGCCCTGGGCGACACGGTGAGAATTGGAATCACTGCGGCGTCGCCATGGTCTCTGGAAGCAGACTTACGGGCCACCCAGTCTCAGAAAGAGCTGGCCAAAATCAAATGACGACAACTCTGAGCCGGCAGACCGTTATTCCCGTAACCGAACTGGAACAGTCTGCATTCTGCCGGACCGATGGAAACCTTCGAACGCAGACACTCGAAGAGGAGTTCAAAGCCGGAGTCCGCTGGCAAAAGATCCCAACCCGGTACATGAAGCTCTCACCAGAAGAGATCGATGCCGGGATCGCCGAGGCAAGGAAGCTGCTAGGCGAACAGGTGATACTCCTCGGCCACCACTACCAGCGAGAAGACGTGATCAAGTACGCCGATTTCCGCGGCGATTCTTACTTGCTGTCCAAGCAGGCTGCTGAGATCGAAGAGGCGCGCGCAATTGTGTTCTGCGGCGTCCACTTCATGGCCGAGACGGCTGATGTGCTCAGCTCCGACGAACAGTCGGTGATCCTGCCGAACATGGCTGCAGGCTGCTCGATGGCCGATATGGCCAGCTTCGAGGAGGTCGTGGACTGCTGGAACGATATCGAGACCGTTCTCGAAGGTGAGGGGACTGTGATCCCAATCACCTACATGAACTCTTCCGCTGCCATCAAAGCCCTCTGCGGTGAGAACGGCGGGCTTGTCTGTACATCGTCGAACGCAGACCGTGCCTACAAGTGGGCGTGGGAGCGGGGAGACAAAGTGCTCTTCCTGCCAGACCAGCACCTTGGACGCAACACGGCTAAGAAGATGGGCATCTCTGAAGACGAGATGGTCGTCTGGAACCCGTTCAAGCCGATGGGCGGACTCTCCACTGAGCAGATCAGGCGGGCTAAGGTCATCCTCTGGCAGGGTCACTGCTCGGTCCACACGCGCTTCACCACGAAGCAGATTGAGGACGCACGGGCCAGTGATCCTGATGTGAACATCCTGGTTCACCCCGAGTGCACGAAGGAAGTTGTTGAATCAGCCGACTACGTGGGCTCGACCGAGTACATCCAGAACGTCATCAGGGACGCGCCTGCGGGCACCTCGTGGGGCGTTGGCACCGAGATCAACATGGTGAGCCGCCTGGCAACGGAGAACCCGAATAAGAACGTGTTCTGCCTCGACCCTGTGGTCTGTCCCTGCGCCACCATGTACCGCATCCACCCGGCCTATGTGCTCTGGGTGCTTGAGGGACTGGTCGCCGGGCTTGTCATCAACAGGATCGAAGTTCCAGCCGAGACTAAAGCCAACGCAAAATTGGCTCTTGATCGGATGCTGGAGATCAGCAAGTAGGTAGATGCCAGACCAGTTGCGCCAGCCGTTTGTAGTTGAAGAGGCGGCCGATACAGTGCTGGCGGAGATTCAACAACGGGTACGTCACAACGGGGCGCCGGTTGTCGTTGGCATTTCGGGCATTGATTGCTCTGGAAAAACGACTCTTGCCCGGGCGCTGCGATCCGCAGTTCGGGACAGTTTCACGATGGAGGCTGTCGCTGTTGACGACTTCATCATTCCGAGTGGTCACCGGCGCCGTAACGGGGTCGCTCACATCGACTACTTCGAGAACACGTTTGACCATGCTGCCTTCGCTAGCAAGGTCAAAGACAGGGTCGGCTCAGGTGACGTGGATGTCGTGGTCGGTGAAGGCGTGTTCCTGTTCAGGCGAGAATTCATCGGACTCTGGGATCTGAAGGTGTGGATCGAGATGGACAGCCGGGAATCGGTCGCCAGGGGCGCGGTTCGCGACGCCGAGTACTTCGGATCGGCAGGTGTTGCCCGATCCGAGTATGAGCATCGGTTCGTGCCCGCTCATCACCACCACACCGAGCGAGATGATCCAATGAAGCAGGCCGACATCGTATTCATTGTTGACGAGTAGTGATTTCACACTTCGGACGGTGCGCCCGGCACTCCGGTATCCTCACGTCCTCGACACCACCACCTCACGCATAGCTACATGTCGTTCATTGACCCCATAGAACTCGACCGCATCGTCGAGATGGCACTTCAGGAAGACATGCCGGCCGGCGATGTGACCACCGATTCGCTGGTGCCCCCGCACGTCCGGGCCTCTGCGAGCTTCGTCCCGCGAAAATCCGGTGTCATCGCTGGCATCGGGGTGGCGCGCGCCGTCTTCGGCAAAGTCGATGAATCGCTCGACTTCACCGCGCACGTCGCTGACGGCGATGCTGTGCAGGGTGGCGAAACCGTGGCCACCATCTCAGGCAGCATGGCATCGATCCTCAGAGCAGAGCGGATCGCCCTCAATTTCATGCAGCGCATGAGCGGCATTGCAACCATGACAGCGCAGTTCGTGGCTGCGGTCGAGGGCACGAACACAGCCATCCTCGACACGCGCAAGACCGTGCCAGGCCTGCGCTCTCTCGACAAAGCTGCGGTGGCAGCCGGTGGCGGCCGCAATCACCGTCGAGACCTCTCGGATGGCGTGCTTATCAAGGACAACCACATCGCTGCGATGCAGGCCGAAGGGCTGAACCTGCAGCAGATCGTCGAGCAGGCCCGCGCCGCCGCTCCTCCTGCGATGAAAATCGAGATCGAGGTCGAGACGCTTGAGGCGGTGCAGGAAGCTCTCGCAGGCGAGCCTGACATCATCATGCTCGACAACATGAGCCTCGACGACATGCGGCGAGCAGCGGACCTGTGCCGGGGAAAGTGCCTGACCGAGGCTTCAGGAAACGTGACTCTGGAGACGGTGCGAGGAATCGCCAAGACCGGAGTCGACCTCATCTCTGTCGGCGCGCTGACACACTCGGTTCACGCGCTCGACATCGGCCTGGACTACAACGACTAGCGCGAACGGCTCGGCGGCAATCATCCCCGGTCAGGCGTAGCATTGCTCGTCTATGCCCGCGGACCCAGCACCACATAGCAGCCAGCGATCCCGAGATTTCCAGATCCGTTCGCTCGTCTGGTCCGTCTACGCACCCTCGTTCCTGCTGACCTTCGGGCAGGGGCTGCTCATACCTATTCTCCCTATCTTCGCAGGCGACGAGTTCGATGCGTCGCTCTTCATGATCGCAGTGCTGGTGACAGCCCGTCCGCTAGGCACGATGTTCTTCGATGTGCCTGCTGGAGTGCTGGTTGGACTGCTCGGACTGCGGCGAACGATGATGATCGGAATCATCCTCTTCGCTGGAGCGTCTCTGCTCGGAGGACTAAGCCAGGACGTCGGCACTCTGCTCGCCGCCCGCATCATCGCCGGGATCAGCTTCGCCTTCTGGAGCATCTCCCGGCACGTCTACATCGCTCAGGCGGTGCCAGTAGCTAGCCGCGGCAAGGCGCTTTCGATGTTCGGAGGAATCAGCCGCATCGCTGGCATCGCGGGCTTCTTCCTTGGCGGTCTCTTCTTCGACATCATCGATCCTCGTGCCCCTTTCTTCGCGCAGGCGGTGGTGGCGGTGATGACGGCCGGAATGGTTATGGTCACATTCAAAGGCCACCTGAAAGGGTCAGACAGAACTGGCGGTCACAACATCTTCCCTGCCCTTGGACACACGCTCTACGACAACCGCGGCATCTTCGCCACGGCCGGTGTAGCGGCGATCTCGCTACAGTTCCTGCGTGCGGCCCGAGAGCTGATTCTGCCGAGAGCGGTAGACGAGCTTGAGCTCGAGAACGTGGGCACAGCATCGGGAATCCTGTTCGGCGTCATGTCGGTGATCGACTCGGTCATGTTCCCTCTCGTGGGCTACGTTATGGATCGCTGGGGCAGGAAGCACATCGGCGTCCCTGCATACCTAGTCCTCGCAGCTGGATTCGCGCTTGTTCCGCTGGCAGACAACTTCGGTCTGCTGATGGTC
>JANQIZ010000146.1 GCA_028281895.1 Dehalococcoidia bacterium | reverse complement strand
TCCTGTTCATAATTCACCTCGCTGCGTTCTTCGAGCGGCGCGGCGCGGCGGGCGTGGCTGATCCGCACACTGGCCTGGTCCCGTTCCTGCTGTCGATTGGCGCGATCGCGCTCCTGCTCATGCTCCAGCCGGACCTCGGCAGCTTGCTCGTTATCGGCTCAATCGCTTTCGCTGTCTACGTTATCGCCGGCGCTCCTTGGTCGCACGTGTTGGGTATAGCCATGGCCGGCATCGCCTCGGCCGCCGTTCTCATCAAGATCGCCCCGTATCGAGCCGCCCGCCTGTCGACGTTCCTGCATCCAGAGCTCGATCCGCAGGGTATCGGCTATCACATCAACCAGGCGTTCCTTGCTATAGGCTCGGGCGGGTGGTTCGGCGCCGGCCTCGGTCATTCCAAGCAAAAGCATCTCTACTTGCCTGAAGTTGCCGGAGACTCCATATTTGCCGTGATGGCCGAAGAGCTCGGGTTCGTCTTCATGCTGCTCGTGCTCGTCCTCTCGATGATCTTGGTCATACGCATGACCGTTATCGCTCGCCGCGCCTCGGACCCTTTCGGATGCTTCATGGCTGCAGGTATCGCAACCTGGGTCTTCTCTCAGACATTCTTCAACATCTCGTCCATGGTCGGTCTCATGCCGATCACGGGGCTGCCGCTGCCCTTCATCAGCTACGGCGGAACCGCGCTCATGTCTCTAATGGCAGCCATGGGCATACTCGCCAACATCTCTTCTCAATCTGACTCTTCGCCGCTGCGTCGTCGCGCCTGACTCATATGAATATAACATTTACCGGAGGTGGTTCTCTCGGACCTGTCACGCCGCTTGTCGCAGTCATGCGATCGATAGAGAAGCAGCTTCCTGGTGCGGAGTTCTCTTGGATCGGAACTGAAGGCGGCGTGGAGGAGCGCGTTGTCCGCGACGCCGGCGTAGATTTCGTTTCGATTCGCTCTGGCAAGCTCCGTCGTTACTTTTCATTCCAGAATTTTACCGACCTGTTCCGGATCGTTGTGGGGTTCTTTGATGCGCGTCGCGTCCTTTCTGCTGGTGGTACGAGCGTTGTCGTGAGTGCTGGCGGATTCGTGGCTGTGCCGGTCGTTTGGGCTGCTCGCTCTCTGGGTATTCCTGTGCACGTTCATCAGCAGGACGTTGTTCCCGGCCTCGCCAATAGGCTGTCCTTGCCTGTCGCTAGCTCTGTGTCGGTGGCACTTCAGTCTTCTCTGAAGGACTTCTCGCGTAGCAACCCTTCGTGGACTGGCAACCCGGTGCGCCCGGAAGTGTTCGTTGGAGATCCTGAAGAGGCGATTCGTGCGTTCGGGCTTCGCTCCGGATTGCCGACCGTTCTCGTGACAGGAGGCGGAACCGGCTCGGTGCGCCTCAATCAGATCGTGGTTGATTCGCTTCCGCAGCTCCTTAAGGTAGCTAATGTCGTTCATTCTACCGGCAGGGGAAAGAGCGTTGACGCCGGAAATCTGGCAGGTTACGCGCAAGCCGAACTCATCACCGAGCATATGCCGAACGTCCTCGCACTCGCTGATGTCGTGGTGACTCGCGCTGGCATGGGCACTCTCACTGAGCTCGCGGCTCTGAGTAAGCCTCTGATAATCGTCCCTATGCATGGGACGCACCAGGACTACAACGCTCGCGCGTTCTCAGAGGTTTCTGGTGCCCCGGTTCTCGATGAGTCAGTCTTGACC
>JANQIZ010000113.1 GCA_028281895.1 Dehalococcoidia bacterium | reverse complement strand
GCCCTGGTAGAGGCTGGGACCGCCGGGCTCGAGTCCTTTGACGCTCTTCCAGACCGGTGTGCGCCTCGTGCTCCACTGGAACCAGATCTTCGCATCCTTCTCCCAGATAATTCGCTCGATCCGCGCGAGCACTTCCCTGCGCCGGTCTGGATCAAGCTCTCTTGTCTGCTCCTGAATCAACTGGTCGAGCGCCGGATCACACAGGCCCGGATAGTTCTCCTCTCCATCACAGGAGTAATGCGATGGCAGCACGGAGTCCGGATCGTCGAGAGCAAAGGAGTGACTGTGACCGATCATCGAGAAATCGCCGTTGACGATCATCTCCTGGTACTGCACCGACTCGACCGGAATCACCTCTGCATCGATCCCGATCTCGGCCAGCTGTCCAGCAACGAAGTCTGACAGTAGCTTGAAGAAGAAGTTCGACCTGGTGTGGATTGTCGTCGAGAAACCGTCTGGATATCCAGCTTCGGCGAGGAGCCGCATCGCCTCTCTCCGATTAGCCTCAGCATCGCCATACCCGGGCAACTCTCTCACCTGTTCTAGTGAAAGCGTGTATGGCCCTCCAGGGGGAAGGATGGCTCCCTCGAACCCCGGACCCAGAACCAGTTCAGCATCCAAGCGCGAGATAGCGAGGTTCACGGCGCGCCGAACGTCTGCGTTGTCAAAAGGAGGTTGGCTCAAGTTCATCTGAACGGTGTTGCCACCTGCAGACGGTGTACGGAAGACGGTGATGCGATCAGCGAATTCCCGCTCAAGCTCGGCCGCCTCAGGCTCCGTGATGATGGCGATCGTGTCGATCTCATGTGTCCGCAGCGCGGCCATGCGCACGGCTGACTCGGGAATGACGTGGAACTCGACCTCATCGAGGTACGGCAGCCCTTCTTCGTAGTAGTCATCGTTGCGCACCAGCGAATAGCGTGATCCTCTAAGCGCCTCACCAGCCTTGAACGGACCTGTGCCAATGACCGATTCGAAGGCGGTCATCGACGCCGGATCAAGAGCCCTGGTCGCCTTTTCCGGGTAAACCGAGACGTAGACGCTTGCAAGATTCGGCAGGAACGAAGCGGCCGCGAAATCGGTCTCAATGATGAGCTTGCCGTCACTGGCAGTGATCCGATCTGGAGACGAGACGTATCGTGCGATCGCGTTAGCGCGTCCTGGCGCAATACCTGCTGGTGGCTCGATAGCACGCCTCAAGCTAAAGACGGCGTCGTTTGCTGCGAATGGCGTCCCGTCGTGCCAGAGCACATCGCTCCGCAGGTCGAACGTCCAGGTGCGCCCATCGCCACTTACCCGCCAGTCGGTAGCCAGGTCAGGCTCGATGACGCTGTGGTCTTCCGCGGATGAGCGAATGATCTGCGAGAGCATGGGATTGCATGGATGCACGGCCTGGTAGCTGAGAGCACGGGCAGAGTGCAGATCACAGCTCGCAGGGTCAGACGCCTGCGCGATGCGCAGGACACCTCCATGGCGCGGGTCTTCACGATTGGATTGATCTGACGGCGACGGCTCAGCAGTTGGCGATAACTCTGCAGCAACTACTGGCGGCGTGGGAGTCGGCGCATCACTCGCACAGCCGGCCACGGCTAGTGCGAACAGCGTTGCTGCAATGGTTAGCGCCAGGCGAATCGGCGAATGAATAGCGAATGTCTCGGCTCGAATTGCAGGCAAATCCGGCTCGGTCTCCAGATGTCAGGCTGATCGGCCCGGAAGTTCAGGAGATCTGCCGGCTCGAAGCGCCCCACCGGCTCTGATGATCACTGACCTGAACGTTGAAGTGTTCACGATACTCGTCGCCCTGAACGGGCGGGGTCGTCATGATAATCGCGTCTTCGTTGTTGTCAGCGTAGTAGCGCTTCCTGACGCCAACTTCTCGGAACCCGTACTTGTGATACAGGGAGCGGGCGGCCTGGTTCGAGCTTCGCACTTCGAGAGTCACGACTCGCGAGCCCTGGGCGATGGATGCCTCGATAGCCGATATCAGCAGAAGCTCGCCGATGCCTTTTCGGCGATCTCCCGGCCGGTTGCCGATGATGACGACGTGGGCCTCATCCATTACGAACCAGAGGCCAACCAGTCCGGCAACGTGCTGCGGAGGCAACGGCCTGCGCCTCCCGCCGACAGTGGCAAACAGCGCTCTAAAGGGAAGCTTGATCAGCGAAACCAGTGTGCCGACGATCCCTGGCCGCTCATCTCCGCCTTCGGTCCACGCGCCGCCAAGCTCTCTCTCCTCATGAGTCCAGTCACGTGCCGCCACGAGATATAGAGTGTTCGCCTTGCCAAGCTCTCTGCGAAATCGCGTCGGAGGGAACAGAGTCGGGAAGGCCAGCCGTTCAACCTCCTCCATCTCCTCCACATCTGACAGCTCGGCCGTCCTGACAGCGTGGATGTTTCGAGACACAGCCGCAGCGTCCTGCTCATTAGGGAGCGAGGCGATTTTGCCTTCCGGGTTTAGTAGTTCGATTGAGTCTGCCTGCTCCAAATCGAGCCTCGGCTGCTGGTCTTGACGCAGTGTCTTATGCAGGGCGTGGGCCTGCTGAGTCGAGTCGGTCCGATCTTAACAGTGTCCATCGCCCGGGCAGTCAACGCACCCTGAAAGCAACTTACAGGGTTTGCTAAAAAACGCCATCCGACCAAGCGACATGCGAAATTGCGCGGGCATATACTTGAGCCTCGATTCCGCCCGCCTGGCCGGCCTTTGGACAATGCACCTACCAGAAAGCCGAGAACAG
>JANQIZ010000024.1 GCA_028281895.1 Dehalococcoidia bacterium | reverse complement strand
GGCGCTCACTACGACACCCTTCCCGGCTCACCGGGAGCCGACGACAACGCGAGCGGAGTGGCGGTGATGCTGGAGTGTGCCCGTCTGCTTGCGAACGCTAAGCGGCTGCGTCTGATCAGGTTTGTCGCATTCGATGCCGAGGAACGACAGCCAGAGGTTGGCCTGCATGGTTCAACCGCGTATGCGGCTCGCGTGAAGTCTGAAGAAACCACTGCGATATCTGGCGCATACATCCTCGAGATGCTTGGCTATGCGGTGGGACCGGGCGCGCAAAAAGTACCGCCCGGCCTGCAGCTACTGTTCCCGAGAGCTTTCGACATGCTGGCGCACCGAGATTTCGCAGGGGACTCGGTTGTAGCGATATCGAACTGGCGAAGTCGAGGCCTGGCACGCAACCTGGAGCAGGCTTCGCGTAGGCTCAGAGATACAGTCCCGATCCTGCCAGTAGCTGTGCCGAGATGGTTTCCGGTCCCGCACAACTTGAAGCGCTCCGACCACGCGCCGTTCTGGGACATCGGAGTACCGGCGATCATGATCGGCGACACCGCGGACTTCAGGAATCCGCACTACCACCAGCCAGGCGACACGCCAGAGACTCTGGACTACGACTTTCTCAAGGGAGTGACCAGGACGGTGATAGCGGCTGTCGCCAGCGATGTGATGACGCCGCCTCGGGCTCGGAAAGCGAAGGTCAAGCTGCGCTAGGCAGCCTCATCCGGCTTTCTGGCGGAATCATCGTCCGCTTCAGGAACCTCATCAGGATCAGGCGGGAAGACGTACTCCGGCAGAGGCGCATCGCGCCTGGAGTCAGGGTCTGTGCTAGAGGGTCCGCCCGGTCCCGCGGGACCACCGAGTGATGACGGTAGATTCTCGCGGTATCTGGGATAGAAGTAGCCAATAGCGAACAGCGCTATCCCTGCGACAGCCCACGGCACCGCTGACATGGCGAGGCTTGATATCCATGAACTGCCAACCCGCTCAACCATGCTCTGCAGCTCACCGCCATAGACGAGGTTTGCGAGTGCCGGGAACTCCGCACGAGTTTCAGCGCTCAGAGCGTCTTCAGGAATACTGATCTCACGCAGCGAGGCTGTCGAAGCCCATCCCACCTGTATGGTCGCGAAGAACATGATCGCCACGATGGCAACTGGCGCTCCCGCCCATTTGGCTCTTCCCTGCCAGCCTCGACCGCCAATAACGGCGACAAACGCGAGCAGGACGAGCGCAGGCAGGAAGACGAGCCATCGGAAGTTCCAGCCAAGCGCTACGTATTCGCGAATCTCGTTGAACTGCGATAGCTGCGCCTCATCCATGCGTCCTGTGATCTCGGTCTGATCGAAAACGAACCCGGCACGGATGAAGTCGAGCGTCTCCCTGACATCGGCCGCAGACTGCGCATCACCATCACCACCGAGGCCATTTACGAGGTCTTCGTCGGTGAAGCTGAACCCTTCGAGCACGATCTCACGCAGATCGTCGAGCGATTCGAGCGAGTCCGATCCGAGCTGTGCGCGAAGCCCGGCCTCGGAGTAGGTGATCTGGTCCGGAACGTTCAAGAGAACGAAGTTGCGTACCTCGTTCGATATCGTTGGCCGCATGACATCAAGAATTTCGGAGCTGTTGGCAGGCAGGCAGGATGGGAACTGTCCTGAAAGTGCGTTGTCCAGCGCAAGTCCCGCCTGGGTTGGCGTGGCACAGATGGGAGTGGAGGCGATCTGATCATCCAGCTTGCGCAGTGCCAGGTCATCCAGTTGATCGGCCGCCTCAGCTCGCCTCTCGGTCAGTTCGAAGGTGTACTCAAGCTCATCCGTCGCTCCAACCAGCCATGCGACTACGGCATCGATAACTCCATCGCCCTGCGCCTGCACCCAGTCGGCGGGCGCAACGATCTCAATCGCTTCCTGGAGATCGTTTTCGGTGATCTCAATGCCGAAGACTGAGACGTTATTGTTAACTGCGAAAGAAGCCAGCAAAGGATCGACAACCTGCTCGAATACCAGGTTCGTCAACGTGTCTTCGTCTGCCAGCTTCTCCTTGAGAACCTGCCCGGCAATCGGCACACGATCCTTGAATACGACTCGAATATCGAGCTCATCCTGGGTTCCTGCGAAATACGGCGCCGCCTGGTCGACCACTGAGAAGAGTTGATCCTCGATCCACTCTGGCGGGAGGATTCGCCGGGTGGCATCTTCCGCTTCCTCAGGAGTCAGCCGGATGCCCAGGGCCTCGTCCGTAATCGAATCGCTGAGTTCACGAACGGTTGGCACGAGCAGGTCGGAGACAATCAACTCTCCAATAGCGAGCGCGGTGGCCGCATCGCGCACAGCCTCTGGGAGAGCATCGATCCTCTCCGAGGTCTCAAGGTCAACCTGGAACGAATCCGTCCTGCCCGATGCGTACGGGATCACACCGTTCAGCGTTTCGTCGACCTTCTCTTTCACATACTCGCGTGGTGCGACAGCCTCGATGAACTCTTTCAGAGCGACATGTGCACGAGCAGGATCTTCAAACTCGATCTTCTTCTCGCCGCTCAGACCAGAGTCGCCGGAGCCGACGGTGATGCCCTTTGTCGTCAGGTCGGTAAGCGCTGCATCAAGCGCGCGGTCATAGACGAAATCGTAGAGATCAGCGTCTTCTATCACTCCTGAGATCTCAGAGGGATCGCCAGCAGTGTTCACGACGCGGCTTATCACCAGCGTCACGGTGAAGATGATGACGAACAGAATTAGAAACGGTATCGCGATCGCAACGCGCACAGGAATCCTCGCCGGGTTCCGTTCAAAACCCTCGTTCCAGTGTGCTCCGGGCCAGATACTGAAGCGTTACGTGTTTTGCATACCGCGCACGGTGCTTACGACAGTTCCCTCAGATGCCGCGAACTCAACCGGCTAGTCGCCGCCTGAGCTGTTCGGCGCTGGCGCGGGCGATCCTGCCGGGCTCTCAGAGCCAGCGGGAACGGCAGGTGGGCGCGTGAGCAGCGCGGCTCCAAAGGCCGCCACTGTGAATCCGGCAAGGACAAAGAAGGCGATTCGCCAGCCATCGATGAAAGCTTCGCCTGCTGGACCATCGGCATTGTCAGCGAGTTTGCTCAACTCAATCTCAACTCCGCGTGCGGCCATCAGTCCGGCGACAATCGCTGTCGTGACCGCCTGGCCAGTGACGCTTCCAACGTTTCGCACAAGGTTCAAGAATGCGCTAACGGAGCCGTAGTCCTTGCGCTCAATCACGCTGAGCGTCGCATTCATGTTGGGGGCCATCCATGCCCCCATTCCCAGTCCGTTCACAAACAGAATCGCCATGATTGCCCAGACGGGTGTGTCGACAGTGAAAAACGCCAGTCCGATGCCTGTGACTATGAGCGTCCCGATCCCCACGAACGTGAATCGACGGAAGCCATAACGGTCAGATAGCCGACCGCTCATGAAGCCTGCGATGCCCATTCCGAGCGCGCCGACAAACATGATCAGTCCGGCATTTAGTTGGCTGATGCCCAGGAAGCTCTGAACGAACACAGGAACCAGGAAGAACGTTGCAGATGAGCCGATAAAGCCCAGTAAACGAGTGAGCGTAGAGAATGCAAAAGTGGGATTCGCGAAGAAGCGCAGGTTCATGATGGGGCTGGAGAACCTGAGCTCCCACCAGACGAGCAGCCCGAACAGCACGACTGTCAGCACTCCGCCGCCAATGATCTGGATCGAGTCCCAATCCCATGCGAACGGGTTGCTCACTGTCAGGATCAGCAGAGCCAGCGCGCCTGCGGACAGAAGTGCTCCAGGCCAGTCATAACGGCTGCCATCAGCAGGCTTCACTGAGCCGATACGAGCATCGTCAAGCACACGCATGGCAAAGAAGATTGCCAGCGTGGTCGGGATCGCAAGGAAGATGAATAGCGAGCGCCATCCGAAGATCTCAAGCAGCGGACCCGCAACGATTGGCCCGGCCGTTGCGCCGATAGCCACGGCGGTCGTCAGCATCCCGAGGCCTTTGCCGCGCTCGTGAGTCGGAAACACTGCAGTGATGATCGCCATCACGACGGCTTGAGCCATGGCGCCGCCAATTGCCATCAGCACCCGGGCGGCTATCAGCACGCCAAGCGATGGTGCGGCAGCGGCGAGGATTGACCCGGCGACGAAGAACACCATGCCGACGATGTGGAACTTTTTCCTGCCGGTCATATCGGCCACGCGGCCCAGCGGCAGCATCACTGCGCTCACCGTCAGGGAGCTGGCGATGGCAACCCAGGTGACGGCGCGCAGAGTGACATTGAAGTCATCTGCGATGGTGGAAAGCGCGAGAAAGGTGACGGAGAAGTCCATCACCATCACGAATAGCGCGAGGCCTACAGTCCAGAACGCTTTCCACTTGTAGTTATCAGGTTGATCCCCGACCGCGGCGGTCGATGGCTGCACTTACGTGATCCTCTCGGGCTGTAGAAGGGAATGCCGACCGACTATAGTTGGCGGCGAAAAGGGCTGCGAGCCACTTTACTCCCCGATGCCGGGTTCGCGATCGCCGGCGAGGAACGAATCAGCGCTCTGGAGGTGCAAATTGACCCTGAGGGTCCTCATCAACACGCCCGCGGAAGGAACAGCTCCCGATGTGTGGTTTCCGGTCTCGACTGATGTTGAGTGGGTCATTGAGAGCTACGTGGATTACAAGCCACCTGTCGAATCGATGGCAGGCGTAGATGTACTCGTGGGGACAGACCTGACAGCCGAGATGGCTGTGCACGCCGACTCTCTCAGGGCGATCCTGGTTCCGGCAGCAGGGGTGGATCGGATCGACCCGGATGCGGTCCCGGAGGGATGCGTAGTCACAAACGCATATGCTCACGAAGCTCCGATCGCCGAGTGGGTTATGGCATGCGCAGTGGCGCTGGATCATGAGCTGCTGAAGTCTGAGCGAACGTTCCGTGCTGGATCATGGGAGATGTGGCCAAACAGGCACGGCTCGTACCGGGAACTTGCCGGTCGCACGTTCGGAATCATCGGCCTGGGTGCGATTGGCAAGCGGGTCGCACGCCTCGCTACCGCCTATGAAATGAAGGTCATCGCCGCTGGACGCAGGCCGGAACAGAAGGCCGAAGCTGACGCGGTCGGAATTCACTACATGCACGGAAACGAAGGCATGCGAAGCGTTCTCTCAGAGGCCGATTTCGTACTCGTGTCGACTCCGCTGAACGCCAATACAACTGGTCTAATCGGCAGTGAAGAGCTCTCGCTCATGAAGCCGACTTCGTACATCATCAACCCGGCTCGCGGGCACATCATCGACGAGGAAGCCCTGTTCACTGCGCTGAGCGAACGCCGTATCGCAGGCGCTGCTGTGGATACGTGGTACGAGTATCCGGTTGGCGAGGACGATCAGCCTCGTCCTTCAAAGTTCCCGTTCTGGGAGCTGGACAACATCATCATGACTCCGCACCACTCGGGAGCCACTGAAGGAACGCGAATGAGGCGAGCACTGGTTGTGGGAGAGAACATCGATCGACTTAACCGGGGTGAGCCGTTGATCAATGTCGTGGGCGAGCTATCGCGAGCCTAGTCTGAGTCGTTCTGCTGTGGTTCGGCTCGTCTCTGCCGAACCGTTTCGTATAGAACGAGCGCTGCGCTGACTGAAGCGTTCAGCGATGCGATTTCGCCGAACATCGGAATCCCGACGATCTCGTCGCAGGCAGTTCTAACCTGCCGCGACATGCCCTCCCCCTCGGACCCTACAACTATCGCGGTGCCGCCTGTGAGCGCGGCGTCTCCATACTCGCGGTCACCGTCTGAATCCAATCCCACCATGTGAAGACCAAGCTGGCTCAGGTACTTCACGGTGCGTGGCAGATTGGGCTCCCTGGCCACGAGCACATGCTCCAGGGCGCCGGCTGAGGCACGGATCGCTCCCGGCGTGATACTGGCTGACCTGCGTTCAGGAATCACAATGCCGTGGGCGCCGGCCGCGTTCACCGTCCTCGCAACCGCGCCAAGGTTGTGCGGGTCCTGGATTCCGTCAAGCACCACCAGTAGCGGACTCTCTTTTCGCTGGTCCGCCAGGTGCATCATGTCTTCGATTGAGGCATAGCGAGGGTCTGCCACTATCGCGATCACACCCTGGTGCTTGGCCGTGTGCGAGACCCTGTCGAGCTCCTTGCGGCCAACAGCTTCGACCGGTATCGCCAGTTGATCGGCAGTCACAACTATCTCGCTGAGCTGGGGTCCGAACTCTATCCCCTCCGCCATCATGATCCGGGCGATATCTCGCTCGGCTCGAACGGCCTCAAGAACAGCGCGGCGGCCTTCGACCGTACGTGCGTGGATTTTGCGGGCTCTGGCTCTAGACACCGGGTGAAAGCCCTTCGGTCAAACCTGCGATCTCGTCCATGTCACTCTCAGATAATCGCCACTGCCCTGCCCTTGCGTTCTCAATGGCCTGTTCAGGGGTCTTGGCGCCGCAGATGGCAGATGTGACGGCAGGGTTGGCAAGAGTCCACGCGATGGCCAGTTGTGCCATTGTGTAGCCGTTGTCGCTGGCAAACGGCGCAAGACGGCGATTTATCTCGGCAGCGGCTGACCTGACCTCTGCCGTCAATGAAGGATGGCTGGACCTATGATCATCGTTCGAGAAGCGATGAGAGTCGGTGTACTTGCCTGTTAGCAGTCCACGGCCGATTGGCGAATAGACGATCACGCCGATCCCGTTTTCGAGGCAGAACGGCAGCGGATCTGTTTCGGCACGCTTGAAGAGCATCGAGTAGTGCGGCTGCGATGACTGGATGCGCCCATACTGCATTGCCTCAGCGGTCTGCTGCGCATTGAAGTTGGAGACGCCGAGGTGGCGGACCTTGCCTTCCTGCTGCAGCTTCACAAGCTCGTCCATGGTCTCGTTGATCGGCCACTGCGGCTTCGGACTGTGCACCTGGTAGAGGTCGAGATGGTCGGTCTCGAGCTGGGTGAGGCTGCTCTCGATGGCCTCGCGGATGTGGGTACGGGAGTGATCTCCGGAGAGTTTCGATGCCAGGAATACGCCGTCGCGCTTGCCTTTGAGCGCCTTTCCAAGCGTGGATTCGCTCGTCCGATACATCTCTGCGGTATCTATAAACGTCACGCCAGCATCTATGGCAGCGTGAACTGTGCGAATCCCTGTCGACTCCTCAACCTGGCCCATGCCTCCGCCAAGCGGCCACGCTCCGAAGCAGATAACCGGAACCTCTGGACCGCCACGGCCAAGCTTTCTTACTGGAATCGATTCCGTCATGGGAGTCTCGCCGTCTTGCTGTGCGATGTGATCTGGCCCAAGTGTACCGCCCTCGCAAGGCAGATCCTGTGTTCGCTATCGAAACCATCTGAACTGGTACGTGCGGCCCGGACTGTTCTAATTGCCTAGTGATCTGGGCAATGCGTCCAGTTCAGATCTTCGACTACTTCTCGATACTGGAATGCAACTCCCGCGCACATCGAACGTCCGTTCCTGTCAATGAGATCATTCTTGCGAGTCTTGCGAGCGCGCAGATTGACGGCGAATCAGCAATCATCGAATCTGGCGAAACGGCTCAACGGGTCCGTTTCGCAGTCGACTTCGCAAATTGTGGCGGCAAAGTGCCTGACCGCGATAAAGGACTGCCGCGAGTTCGCGATCAGGCATCGCTTCGCATTGTCGTTGCTGCCCGGCATCGTAGTCGCTCTCATCACATCGTTTACTGAGTTCACGCTTCTCAACTCGGGAGCACGTGCATTCTTCCTCTGGTCTCCAGCAGAGCTGGGGATTTGGATTGCATTGCTCATAGCAGGACCTGCGATCGTCTCGAATCGAGAGATGCGGCGCGCTCATTTTCAGCTTGAGCTGGCCAACACCGTTGAAGCTCGACGCAGAGCCATCGCAGCGATTGGCATGGCCGCGAGCTGGGATCTCGACCTCGACCGTCTGTACCAGAGAATCTCCCAGGATCTTCGTACCGTCGTTCGCTACGATCGGTTGACTATCACCAGTGTCCTGTCCGATGGGCGAATGGCGGTTGAGTTTGTGAGCGGAGATCCGAACCATGGTCCCGAGGCCGGCACCGCTCTTCTCTCAGGTGCTGTTGAGCCAGATGGAATCTACCCGGAGCACCTCGGCCGATACGTGTCAAGACTCACTGCCACGATGCCTGCGCTGGATGGAACGATAACCAACAGGCGGGCAAGCGGGCCTGACTACACGCCAGAGGACCTGGAGACGCTTCGGCAGACGGTGGCCCAGATTTCGCCGGGTATCGCCAATGCTGTGATGTTCCGCTCTTCAGAGCGGCGAGTGAGTGAACGAACGGCGCTGGCTGAGATTGGGCGAACGGCGACATCTGTGAGTGATCCGCAGGCGATCATCGATGGCGTAAGCCAATCGCTGGAATCGCTAATCGATCACGAGCATCTTGGCGTGATTCTTGCAGATGATCGCAACCGCTCAGAGCGCAAGGGCATCGTCGCTCACTGGCGAAGCGCCACTCTCGACACATGGAACGTCGGCGAGCAACTGGATATCGATTTCGGCGCTGTGAATCCTGGCGTCGTTGTGGCCGATGGGATGCCGGGGTTCGTAACGCAGGTTCCACTGAGAACAAGCAGCGACGAGGCGATCTTCTGGCTCCAGGCGCCCCTGGTCGTGCAGGAAGATGTGATCGGACTCCTTGTTGTAGGGAGCGAGCGAGCAGGTGCGATAGACCAGGATGGCGTGACACTGCTTCTAAGCGTCTGCCTTCAGATCGCTCCAGCCATTCAGAACGCGACACTCACCGCTCGACTGCACAGGCAGGCCGAGGAGCGGCGGGCCGTCGCACGCATTGGGCTGGCTGCAACCAGTGAGCACGATCTCGAGACGATCTATGACAGGGTCGGAGAAGAGCTGGCCGAGATCCTCCATTTCGATCGACTCGCCATCTCGTATGTTCGATCCGACGATCTCGATGAGGAAGTTGTCTATACAGCCGGTGATGGCAGGATCACCGGGGACTCTCCAGAAACCAGCGTTATTACAGCGCCGCTCGGCACAGAGAGTTCGATCATCGGACACATCAGCATCTCTAGCCAGGGTGCCGAGCCATATGCGCCCGAAGATCTTGATTTGCTAGAGCGCATCGCTGTTCAGGTGACGCCTGCGATTCGCAATGCCCGCATGATCACTGCTGAGCGAGAGCTGAGAGAGACTCTTGACCGTCAGAACAATGAGCTATTTGAGGCGAACAACGCACGAAAGCAGTTCCTTTCGACGGTTTCGCACGAGTTGAAGACGCCGCTGACGATCATTTCGGGGTTTGTCGATCTGCTGGACGCTCCAGATGAGGATGTGAGTGAATCGGAGCGCAGGGAGACGCTTGGAATCATCCGCCGCAATGCGAATCAGCTGAACGTCCTGATAAACGACATCCTGGACATATCTAGGCTCGACGCAGGCACGTTCAAACTCGATTCGGCTCCATTCTCAGTTCGAGAATTGATCTCCGATCTTGAAGCCAGCTTCCAGTCACTACTGCGGACAAAGACACAAACGCTTCGCGTACGCGTGCCTGATGATGATGTTTGGATCACTGCGGACAGGTCGAGAATTTCACAGGTCATCACAAACTTGCTGAGCAACGCCACTAAATACTCTCCAGAAGAGACGGAGATCGCACTCTCTGCGGAGGTTGCTGGCGATCATTTGAACCTGACTGTGGCAGACCAGGGTGTCGGGATGACCGAAAACGAGCAGAAAGAGCTGTTCACTCCGTTCTTCAGGGCAGACAACGAGACCACTCGAAGCGTGGCGGGAACTGGACTCGGACTGGTGATCGCGAAGTCGATCACCGAACTGCATGGCGGCACGATTCGCCTGGAGGGCCAGCGCGGCGTGGGAACGACGATTGAGCTATCTCTGCCAGGGTTGACGGCGCCGGAGCTGGTGCCAGTAGATCTGCCTGAAGAAGAGTTGATACAGGGCTCAAGACTGTGGCCGGATGGCCCACCGGATGAACTGGACCTGGGAGCGGATTGATCGAGACGCCACGGCACTTCGTGGCTAACGATCGGAGATTGCGATGACACGGATCCTTGTTGTAGACGACAGCGCCGACATTCGGCTTCTGCTCAGCAGGTCGCTGAAAGCCGCCGGGTACGAGGTGTTTCAGGCGACCGACGGATCAGAGGTGATGGCGGCTGTCCAGTCGTACGAGCCAGAGTTGGTTCTGCTGGATGTCTCTATGCCGACAATGGATGGATTCACCGCTCTCGGCAAGCTGAAGGGAGACCCCAGAACAAAGGGGATCCCCGTGATAATGATCACCGCGAAAGGTCATCCAGACGATCTCGAGATGGCCCGCAGCCTTGGCGCACTCGACTACATCAACAAGCCGTGGGGCAACGGCGAGGTGGAGCTGCGGGTTCAGTGGGCCGTCACCGCGTACAAGCGTCAGCAGGAGGCGCGCAGGCAGCGCCAGGCCGACGCTTTCGCCGAAGACTCTGAGAATAGTCCGAGCGAAGAGGGCGAAACAGGTCCCGACTCTATCGCCAGCTAAGACCCGCCCTCAGTCCCGGGATGCTCTAGCCCTTATGCCGTGTGCCGTGCCGTCACTGCGACATCGGTAACGGCGAGTCGCCCGCTCCAGCGTCCATCCTCCGGTCATATCGTTGACACTCGCTTGGCCGGGTGCCAGCATTGTCCCCTCTAGTTCAGCTGTCCCTAAGCGCGTGCTGAGACTTCCCTCGTAAGCCAGTAGCGCGCCTGAGCAAGGATGTGGATGCATGCCAACGACTTACCAGAATTTCATCAACGGCAACTGGAAAGATGGCCAGACCGGTGAGACCGCAGCCAGCACGAACCCGGCGGACCTGTCGGATGTCGTAGGCGAATTCCAGAAATCATCATCGGCCGACGCGGCTGAAGCCATTGCCGCGGCACACGCAGCTAAGGCTCAGTGGGGATCGACATCCGGCCTCGCACGGGGCGGATACCTCCTCAAGGCCGCTTCCTACCTCGAAGCGAACGCTGAAGAGTTTGCGCAGGCCATCACGCGTGAGGCAGGCAAGGCGATCCTAGAATCCCGCGGTGAAGTCGGCAGAGCCGTCGCGCTCCTGCAGTACTACGGTGTCGATGGCTCTAACCCCGTTGGAGACGTTGTCCCTTCGGTCAACCCGAACATCCTGCTCTACACCAACCGCGTCCCGCTCGGCGTCGTCAGCCTCATCACACCGTGGAACTTCCCACTCGCAATCCCGATCTGGAAGATGGCTCCTGCGCTGGTGTACGGCAACACCATCGTTTTGAAGCCGGCCTCAGCCGCGCCGTATGTATCCACACTGATCGCCCGCATGTGGGCAGAGGTCGGGCTGCCGGAGGGCGTGTTTAACCTAGTCACCGGCTCAGGTGGAGCCGTTGGAAACGAGCTGATCACAAACCCTGGCGTCGACGCGGTGTCGTTCACCGGATCGACCAAAGTCGGCTACGGAATCGCTGTCGAATCGGCCAAGAACGGCAACCGCTACCAGCTCGAGATGGGTGGCAAGAACCCGGTCATCGTTCTGCCGGATGCCGATCTTGAGCAGGCTGCTGAGATCACTGTAGCCGGCGCGATGAAGTACTCCGGCCAGAAGTGCACGGCCACGTCGAGGGCCATCGTAGTGGGCGGCATCATGGAGGAGTTCACAGATCTCGTGGTGCAGAAGACCGAGGCTTTGAAGATCGGTCCCGGAGCGGATGCAGATGCGATCATCGTTCCCGTGATCGATGAGGCGTCTCGAGAGAACATCAAGAGCGCTGTGGAACAGGGAGTGAATGACGGCGGCAACGTGCTCA
>JANQIZ010000360.1 GCA_028281895.1 Dehalococcoidia bacterium | reverse complement strand
GCGCTTGATCAATCAGGCCTTGATCCGCGCATGTCGGTCGAACTGGAGCAACGCGAACCCGACATCTTTCAGATCCTCGAGACGATCTACGAGCAGATCCCGGCTCGCGCGGATATCGCTGCCCTGCTCGCCGAGTCCTACGGCCGGTACGATCGTCCTCAGCGATTGCAGTCGTTCGTGGATGCACTGCTGGCGTCTCCCGGTACGCCGGCCGAAGTCTTCGTGGCGGTTGCTCGCGTCTGTTTCCTCTTTGATGACATTTCATCACAACCTCTGCTCGATGCGGCTCACACGCGCGGAGGCGCGACGCTTTCGTGGGCCGAGGCTCAGGCTCATGCACACCTGCTGACCGACGACTTGGAGGCAGCACTCCAGGTCATGGATGAGACCATCGCAGCACTCCCGGAGCAATCGAGAAGCGATCCTCAGACGATTCGAGCCCGAGCGCGCATCGCACAGGCGGCAGGTGATTCGTCATCTGAATCCGTGGCCCAACTTGAACAGTTGCTTGCCCGGGCGCCGACATCTCCTGACATCATCCGATTCGTCCTTTCTCAGTCTGAAACATGGACGGATGAGGCGCTTGTACGCAGGGCCATCGACAATCTGGAACGAACCATTGGCGCCGAGGCGCAGCAGGTGCAACTGGCCGAGGCATCCTATCGGTTGAAGTTCCAGGCAGACGATGAGGCTCAGCGGGCCAAGGCGATCGTTGCCGTCAACGAAGTACTCTCACAGTCTCCGGATTCGCTTCCCGCCCTGATGTTGAAGGCCGATGCCTTGATGCTCGGCGACCGGCCGAATCTCACGTTGGCCATCGAGATGCTCGAGAATGCAGTCGAGTCGCATGCAGCGCACGCGCCGGTTCGAACCCGATTGATTCGCCTGCTGCAGGAAAAAGGGGACTACGACCGGGCGGCGTATCACCTGGATCGACTCACGCGGGTTGCTGAAAGCCAGCCGGAGCTTCGTCCGTTGCAGTTCGAGCTGTTGCAGGCGCAGGGGAGAATCAACGAGGCCCTGCCCATCGCCGCGGATCTCATAGGCGAGCATTCATCCGAGAACGACCAGCTCGTGCTGGCGTCAATGTATCGGCGCGTGGGTGACCCGGAACAGGCAGAGCGAATCTATCGTCGCCTGTTACAAACACCTGAACACTCCGAGGACGTGGTGTGGCAGGCTGCTGACTTTCTGACCGACCATGGCCGAGCCGATGAAGCGATTGAGATCGTCACATCGTTGACGGTGGATCTCAATCGCCCCCAATCGTTGCACTTGGCTCGATACTACTTTCAGCAGGGCGATCGTGAACGTGCCGAGGCGGAATTCGCGGATGCGATCGCAGACGCACCGGAATCCGCCGATGTGGCGCTGCATGCCTCAGCGTTCTATCTTCAGACGGGTGATCGGGACAGGGCTCGAGCGGAAGCACTCCGAGGCCTGACACTTGCCCCAGGTCATCGCGAGTTGCAGACCGTGTTGGCCGTCAGCAACCTGACTGCCGACCCGGCGGGCAGGCGCGAAGCGATCGACACGCTGATCAAGGCCGGGAGCGACAATGAAGCCCTCATCGCTTCTCTGCAGATGCTGGATGAAGTGCCGGTCCAAGCTGGACGGCTGAGCCCGACCCGACGGAACCTCGAGAGCGCGGTTGAGCTCACTGAGGCCCACCCGCGTTTTATGCCGGTGTGGCAACTGGCGGCGTTCCTCCACGCCGACGGCGGCGATCTCGAAGCGGCGATTCGAATCGCGCGCCAGGCCGTGGGGCGATTTCCAACTGCCGAACAGCCGTGTATCTGGGCGACCGATCTGCTCATGCGGAGTCGTCGATTCGACGAAGCGCTGGTCGAGGCCATGGAA
>JANQIZ010000319.1 GCA_028281895.1 Dehalococcoidia bacterium | reverse complement strand
AAGTTGTCGCGGATGCCGAAATGCCGTTCGGCACCGCATGCAAATCCGTTTTCGCTGAAAGTGGCGACGATCTTGTCCTGAACGTCGCTCGTATAGGGCGTGACCAGACCGTATGTCTCGACGTCGAGGGCCTTGAACGCGTCCACCAGCGACAGCACGCATGTCGAGGCGCCGATGCCGGTTCGCTCGTCGATCTCCGCGACCAGCGTCCGGTCGGCGTCCAGACCCAGCCAACCCGCCGATGTGCCGTTCCAGGTGATGACATCGACTTTGGCGTCCGCGAGAAGCTCGGCGGCACCGAGCATCGGTGCGGTGTCGAACTGCGCAAGTGCTCGGCGATCCAGCGCGATCTCGGTCACGACAAATCGGCTGAAATGGACGCTCGCGTCGGGCACCGCGTCGATCATCCTCGCCGAGTAGGGCTCGAGCACCGTGTTGGAGGAAGGCGTCAACATGCCGATCCGGGTCTGTTTCATGGATCTCGCTCTCTACCCCGCGTGGTGACGGTTGCCTCAAACCTGTCCGCGTCCGGTCATCTTTGCCGATAATCGTTGTATTTCAGAGAGGTGCATGGAAACTCGGAGAATGAACATCAGAGAGTGTTCAGTCAGGGGATGACGAAACTGGCTGCGACGATGAAGGCAACAAGTGTCTTATAGGGATCACAAATACAATTTTCGGTCAACCGAACTGAGTGTTTAATCCGCAGATTGCAACTGCAGGGCTTCCGCTCCTGAGTTGGCGTTGTTTCAGATTGGAGGGCCTGGAGAGCGGGCCGATGTCTGGCCAAGGCACCGGCCGGTGCCGCAAATAAGGGCTCTACGGACAGAACGGTCTGGAGCCGTCCTGGCGATCAAGATACGCCGCAAGGCGTTCGGCTAACTCGGCCATGTTGGCACACCGATAAGGCGTGTAGCGGTCCTTTGAGGAGCCCTTGGCGCTCGGCGTGATCGAGTACTTGTCCTCTCTGACACGCGCGACTGAGCGCAGCTCCGCCATCGGCACCCGGCACGGGCCCGTAGCTCAATTGGTTAGAGCCGGCCGCTCATAACGGTCTGGTTGCAAGTTCGAGTCCTGCCGGGCCCACCACACAGTCTGGCGGTCTCAGGCGTTGTAGAGACCGTATCGAAATAGTTCCCATATTTCCGTAAGTTACGGCCTGTCGTGCCGGTGATTTCTGGCCCGGAGACGGCGGGTTCGGCCGCCGTTTTCGGCCAACCGCGGACATGTCTCTGTTGCGCGGAATCGGGGTCCAGAAGTTTGGTTTCGATGATGTCGACGACTACCGATCGCCGGGCACAGTCATGCCCAGTCGTTGACGCTGCTCGGACCAATCGGTCGGGAGCGGATAGAGACGCTTGAGGCGCTGCGCCGTCAGTTCGGTTGGCTGGCGACCGTCGAGGATGGCCTCAATGATGTCGGGAGCCAGGTACGCCAGGTGCATCAGCCGCGTGATGTCGCTCGGGTGCTGACCCGTGATTTCTGCCAGGTCATTGATGGACGCCGCTTCTCCCGAGATCAGGATCTGATGAGCTCGGTGGGCCGCGGCGATCATTTGGACGAGCACCGGGTCGGGCGCGGCAGTGTGACTGGCCCTGTCTCGGGCGCTGAGGATGAGCCTGGCCTCAACGCCTCGGCGCCGCAGGCTGAACGGGATTATCAGATCGATGGCGCCTCCGGCCTCGTGATCCTTCGAACGGCCCTGGCCTGCATCGAGAGCGCCAATCAGAGCTGGCCTGTCGACCCGAAGCCGTAGCTCTCCATGGGCCAGATCGATGCGCGTGATGAGTCGATGCAGCAGTCGGTACTGCTCGTCCGACGATGCGGTAAAGAGGCGGTCGGCAAGCTCCTCAGCTGAAGTGAGTGCGTGGCGAATCTGCGTTGCATCAGGTGATGATGCACCGATTTGTTCGACCAGTCTCTGCTCGTCGCGCAGAAGGCCACACAGTGCCTCGATCACTGCCTGCTCGAGCGCGCGAGCGGGCAGGCGCCAGCCATCGCCCTTGTTGCACGTGTCCTGCATCAGCCGATGCGAGATGTAGTAGCGATAGCGGCGTCCGTTCTTCACCGCATGCGATGGAGATAGCCGGTCTCCCGTCTTGTCGAACGCCAGCCCGGTGAGCAGGCTGGCCTCCCTGGCGTTCCGGGTCAGATGGCGGCCTG
>JANQIZ010000282.1 GCA_028281895.1 Dehalococcoidia bacterium | reverse complement strand
GGGCGCACGGCCTGTCGAGTACGTGATCTACGAGGCAGGCCAGCGGGGCGTTCCCCTCGTCATGACATCTGGCAGCACTGAAGAGACGGCAGAGCAGCTTGAGTCGCTTCTCGAGAAGATCCGCTTCGACCACCCGGACAAGCTTGCTCGAATCAGTGAACTGGCGAATGAGCGTCTCGATTTCGAGGCCCTGGACTCTGCGCTCGCACAGCCTGCCACCCGGTAGAGACATGCGGACCGCCGGTCTGCGGGCACATAGCTGATCCACTGGCCCGGAAGCGCAAGGATCTGACCATTGACCACACCTCAGTACACGCACGGGCATCATCGCTCAGTCGTCTCTGCGCACTCCGCCCGCCGTGCAAGTGAGGCCGCCGCCTTCCTGCTGCCAAGGCTCAGATCGCCGATGAAGCTGCTCGACTTCGGCTGCGGCCCGGGCACCATCACCGTCGATCTCGGCGAGGCGCTGCTGCCGGCAGGGTCAGTCATCGGCATCGACTTCTCCGAGGACGTGATCGAGCAAGCGCGTGCCCACGCCGAGGAATCAGGCTCGGCAAACGTGACCTTCGATGTCCGATCCATCTACGACACCGGCTTCACCGATGGCGAGTTCGATATTGCATACGCGCACCAGGTATTGCAGCACCTGCACGAGCCGATCAAGGCTCTCGTAGAAGCCCGCCGTGTGCTGAAGCCCGGTGGAATCTGCGCTGTGCGAGAGGTTGACTGGGGCACAGCCGCGATCAACCCCAAGCCGCCGGAGCTTGATCGCTTCCTGGAGATCTACTTCGCCGTGGCCGAATCGAACGGCGGCAGGGCAGACGAAGGGCGTTACCTCAAGGGCTGGTTCGTCGATGCCGGTTTCGAAGACCTCGAAGTCACCACATCTACGTGGTCGTTCGCAGACGAAGCTGGACTGCAGTGGTGGGGTGGCCAGTGGTCTGAGCGCATTCTCCACTCGAACCTTGCGTCGAGGGCGCTTGAGCAGGGGATCGCAACACCGGTCGAGCTTGAAGACATCTCCGCTGCGTGGAAACGCTGGATCAGCGACCCCGACGCCTTCTTCGCCTTCACGCAGGTTGAGGTGATCGGCACGAAGCGCTGACCAACCGCCCTCGGTGATGCCAGATGACGCTCGAGACGCTTGTAATCGCACTCATACGAATCGCAGGCTCTCTGCCGGTGCTGCGATGGGCATTCGCCGGCGCGCTGATAGCGATACTCGTCGACTTCTCAGACCTGTTCTGGCGCGGATGGCTGGACCTTGGCGGCATACCGGACTACCAGTCGTTTGATAAGTGGCTCGACCTCGTCTACATGGTCACGTTCCTGGTCGTCGCGCTGCGCTGGGATGGTCCTGCGAGGACGGTGGCGATCGCGCTCTTCGCTTTCAGGATGATCGGTGTCGCAGGGTTCGCGATTACCAACGAGCGGATAGTGCTGCTGGCCTTCCCGAACGTGTTCGAGTTCTGGTTCGTTGGGATCGCCGCGCAGCGTCACTGGTGGCCGAACTACAGGCTCACGCGGAATCGCACCGCGGTCCTGTTCGCGATCGCGCTGGGGCTGAAGATGCTGCAGGAATGGTCGCTGCACGGAGCGCAGATCTTCGACCAGTGGGTAGCGACCGACCTCGTCGAAGATTTCTGGGACTGGTTGACTGGCCTGTTTGGGTAGCAGTGGCTAGCGGCCCTGGAACTGCGGCCTGCGTTTCTCCATGAACGCCCGGCGACCCTCTTTGTAGTCCTCGGAGTCGAAGCAGGCCTTCACCATCGCATCGATCCTTGAGAGGTCTCGCTCCGAAGGGTCTTTCGCGCCTTCGTTCACCGCAGCCGTTGCCGCCTTGACGGTGAGCGGCGCGTTGCCAGCGATCATCTCGGCCAGGGCACTCGTCTGCGCCTCAAGCTCCTCGACAGGTACGACGCGATTCACAAGCCCCATCGTTCGCGCCTCTTCTGCGTCGAAGCGACGGCCTGTGAAGAATATCTCC
>JANQIZ010000263.1 GCA_028281895.1 Dehalococcoidia bacterium | reverse complement strand
CAAACTCCTTCGTAGAGGTTGTAGAGGCATGATCCTGTCCCGCGGCCACAGACTCGGACGCAGACCCTTTCTCCAGTGATGTGTCACTGAATGCCCCTCCTGTCGGCCCTACATTGGCAGCGGTGATCATTGAGCCGACCTGCTCGCTACGCGCCCGTCGAAGTCCCGGTGCGGTTTGCTGCTCTCCAGCATCGTCTGGACGAGAAGCTGCAGGCGACAGTGTGGTCTCACCGCTTTCCGGCGTGGGTGATGCTTGCCCGGACACCGGGATGTCCACAGGACCTTCTGCGTTCATCTCCGCGATGACAGCGCCCATCGCCACCGTCTCGCCCTCTGCCGCGACTATCCGCGTCAATTCGCCGGTCGCCGGAGCTGGAACCTCCATCGCCACCTTGTCTGTTACAACCTCGACTATCGGCTCGTACTTCTCGATCTTGTCACCGGGCTGCTTCAGCCACTTCTCGATGACGGCCTCTGTGACGGATTCGCCAACATGAGGCAGTTGGATCTCAAATGTCATTGTTGTCTCCGACAGGTGGATCGCAAATCAGAATCAGGTTGCGGCCAGCTCACGCATAGTGGCAAGTATCTTCTCAGGCGACGGCATGAAAGCAGCCTCTTGCAATGGGCTGAACGGCATGGGAGGCAGCTCCGGCGGACCAACACGCATCACCGGCGCATCAAGATCGAAGAAGGCCTCTTCTGCGAGTATCGCTGATACCTCGGATGAGATGCTGACCGCAGGCGTGTCTTCCTGGACGATCATCGCCTTTCCAGTGTGCCTGGCAGCCTGGACGATCGACTCCCTATCCAGCGGCCTCAGTGTTCGCAGATCGAGCACCAGAGCCTGGATGCCGTCTGACTGTGCCAGCGCCTCTGCGGCCTGCAGGGTGTAATGAAGCATCAGGCCATAGGTGATGACGGTAATATCTCCACCGTCCCGCTTCACATCGGCGATGCCAATCGGCTCTGCGTAGTCCTCATCAGGGACTTCTCCACGAACGAGCCTGTAGGTCTTCTTATGCTCGAGGAAGATCACGGGGTCGTCGTCCCGGATGGCGCTCACCAGCAGGCCCTGTGCGTCGTATGGAGTGGATGGAGCCACGACCTTGAGGCCAGGCGTGTGGGAAAAGAGCACTTCGATGCTCTGGGAGTGGTACAGGCCTCCCCGGACGCCTCCGCCATACGGCACTCGAACGGTCATGGGAGCCTGTTTTCGGCCGTTCGTGCCGTACCTGACTCGTGCCGCTTCGCCAACGATCTGGTTGATTGCGGGCCAGACAAAGTCGGCGAACTGGATCTCCGCGATTGGCCGCTTGCCATTGACCGCTGCGCCAAGGGCGATGCCGGATATCGAGGACTCGGCAAGTGGAGTGTCGATTACACGGTCCTCACCAAACTCCTCGACGAAGCCGTCTGTGGCCAGGAACACGCCGCCACGGTTCGCTATGTCTTCACCCATAACGAACACATCAGGATCACGACGCATCTCCTGCTGCATGGCGTGGCGCACCGCCTCGATGACCGTCTTCTGGCTCAAGACGCGCCGCCTCTGGCAAACAGGTGATCGAACATGCCATCGACAGGCGGATATGGCAGCGCGTCGACCTCATCAGTAACCACATTGACAGTGGCGAGCGCCTCTCTCTGTATCTCGTCGCACTGCTCATCGCTCAGTAGTCCGCGGCCGGTCAGCATAGATCTGGCTATCTGAAGCGGATCGCGATCCTGCATGCCTGCGATGTCGTCTTCAGGGCGGTAGCGGGTGTGGTCGTCATCGGTTGTATGCGGCAGTAGACGGTCCACGCTCGACTCAATCAGCGTCGGACCGTCACCGGCCCGCGCTCGCTCAGCCGCGGCGCCGACCGCTTCGTAGACAGCCACCATGTCGGTTCCGTCCACTGTCACGCCCGGAAAGCCGTAGGCCGCAGCACGGCTGGCAATGCTCTCGATAGGCATCTGCTTGTGGATCGGCACAGAGATCGCGTAGCGGTTGTTCTCACACATGAATATGACGGGAAGCCGATGTATCCCGGCGAAGTTCATCGCCTCGTGAGTATCGCCCTGGCTGGCCGCGCCGTCGCCGAAGAAGAC
>JANQIZ010000233.1 GCA_028281895.1 Dehalococcoidia bacterium | reverse complement strand
TGGGCTGATCCCGATGTCGCAGGCGGAGGCTATGCGCTCGCACAGGTGTCCCACTCGGCAGGGATGGCCTCGTGGCTGACCGAGCTAAGACCGGCATCTGTTTCGGCAGTCACCGCGGCTCCCACGAGCCGGGTTGAACTCTACGACGCCTTCTCCGTCGAGTTCACAAACGGCGCTATCGGGTCGTTTTCCGGTGCCGGAAACATGCCGGAGGACACGGGATTCCAGCTCGATGTGCGCATCTTTGGGAATGAAGGCGTGGTGTCGATCGACTGCGACCGCTCCCGTCTGGCCATTCAGCGTCACGACGGCGACCACTTCGAGATGCAGCTTGAAGCCGATGCTGGGGAATACCGGGGTGGAGGTCCGCCTGCGAACTTCGCCGACCTGGTAACAGGCAAGACTGAAGAGAACTACGCGCCTGGCTGGGCTGGGATGGCGGCGATCGAGATCATCGACGCGGCCTATCGCTCCGCGGAATCGGGCCGGCGCGAAGCGGTCTAGCGATCAAGCTCTCGGACATTTCCTGAACTGCAGCCCATCTCTTCTGCAAGATCTTCTTCACTTTCCCAGAGATGCCGCGTGAATACCTGCGCGTCGACTGCAGAAGCATCCTCCGTGAGTGAGTTGTGGGAAACCGCCAGTGCGACGGGATGTGTCGAGCAGGCTGGATGGCGTTAACCTGAATTGTTAACGGGCTAACCTCTCGTTAACAATTGGCTGAGAGCTTGAATACAGATACTTCTCGCGAAGGGCTATGTTGAGTTAAGGGGATATTTCGATTCTCGAGACACATTCTGAAGTCGTGACACGGAGCAAGGTGCTCCTGGTCGAAGACGACAGGAACCTCCAGGAAGCGATCAGATACAACCTCGTGGCCGAGGGTTACGAGGTGCTGGTCGCAGGCGACGGTGAGAAGGCGCTTTCGATAGCCCGCGCCGAGCATCCTGATCTGCTTGTTCTTGACCTGATGCTGCCGGGTATCGGAGGCATCGAGGTCTGCAGCACACTGCGACACGAGGGCTCAGCCGCAGCCGTGATAATGCTCACCGCCCGCGATTCAGAAGCGGATCGTGTCGCTGGTCTTGAGACGGGCGCCGATGACTATGTCGTCAAGCCTTTCTCCATGCGCGAACTGCTCGCCAGGGTCACAGCCCAGCTCCGCCGTGCCGAGATGCTCGGCCGTGCGGCATCACCGGCTGAGTCCGACGTTGTCTCGGTCGGCGGACTCGAGATCGACCGGGCGACGCGCAAGGTGACTCTCGACGGCAACGAAGTGGATCTGAGGCCACGGGAGTTCGACCTTCTGGCATTTCTGGCCGCGCGTCCCGGCCGCGTGTATTCTCGCGATCAGTTGCTGCAAGAGGTATGGGGATTCGACTACAGCGGAGACACCAGAACCGTCGACGTTCACGTGCGATGGCTCCGGCTGAAGATCGAAGAAGACCCCTCGTCTCCTGTTCGCTTGCAGACCATCAGGGGCGTTGGCTACCGCGTAAGCGCTTAGTGACCACCTGTTTGAGAGATTGCCGATGAGTTCGTGGTCGCTCCGATGGCGCATCCTGGCCGAGGTTATCGTCCTTGTTGTAGCTACGACTGTGGCCGCGACGATCTTCAACGTGACCGGCGCCATTGTGGTCGGTACGATCGCAGTGATCGCAGGTGGCCTGCGCGCCCGCCACCTTAGCTCCCAGTTCACCCGCCTGACCGAGGGAGTGCTCAGGACAGCGTCGTTCGACCGCTCTTACAGGCTCCGTCCAGAAGGACCGTTCGAGCTGAGCCGCATGGCAAGAGCGGTCAACCGTCTTGCGGACAGGCTTGTGACGACTATGAGAGAGGCTGATGAAGAGCGCACCCGTCTGAACCTGATCCTCGAATCGATGGCCGAGGGTGTGATGCTGATCGATGCCGATGGAGTGGTCGAGTTCGCCAATCCGACAGCACTCGATCTGCTTGGGCCTGAAGGCGACTATGAGCCCGGAGTACGGCTGGTAACCCTCAACAATCATTACGAGCTGAATGATCTTGCCGGGGTTCCGGCGGCGACAGGCGAGTCACGCACTGCTGAGATCTCGTTGCGTGCGAGTAGTCGGACCGTACAGGCTTCAGCGACACCACTGGACGATAGAGACGGGCGTCGCAAGACGGTTCTGATCCTGACTGATATCACGGCTATGAAGCAGGTCGAGACCACACGGCGCGAGTTCGTCAGCAACGCTTCACACGAGTTGAGAACGCCGATAGCGGCTATCAAGGCATCTACTGAGACCCTTCAACGCGGCGCAGGCGACGACCCGGCAGCTCGCAGTGATTTCCTCGACAGGATCCTTGAGGACAGCATCCGGGTGGAGCGCATGGTTACGGAGATGCTTGAGCTGTCCCGGCTGGAGTCCGGCCAGACGCTGCTGGAGATCGAAGAAATAAATCCCAGGGAGCTGCTGGCAGAGGTGAAGGACCGGTTCGATGCCCTGGCGGCAAGGACGCAGACCGAGATCCGCACTTCGACTACCCCTGAAATCCCGCTGTTCCGTGCCGATCCCACCCGGCTGGAGCAGGTGTTCGGAAACCTTGTCGTAAACGCTATCAACGCGATGCCTGACGGCGGCGTCATCGAGATCACCGCCGATGCCAGCGACGAGTCGATCCACTTCAAGGTTCAAGACAACGGCCCGGGAATTCCGGCGGCGCACCTCCCTCACCTGTTCGAGCGGTTCTACAAGGTCGATTCTTCGCGCAGTAGCGGAGGAACGGGCCTGGGGCTTGCTATTTCCCGCCATATCGTGCAGATTCACGGCGGCATAATTTCGGTCGACAGCACAGTCGGTGAAGGGACCTCTTTCACAGTTGTTCTGCCGACCGGAAATCCGGCCGAGGAGCCACCGTCTCAGGCTGTTCGTTAACACTCATTTAACAGCCTGTGGAACTATCATCATGGCGACAACTTCCACAGCGATTCCCGCACCTGAGGAGAGATCGAGATTTCAGTTGCAGCCGAAGAGGGCGCCCCGGTGACGTCCGATGCTGGAACATCCGAGTCGGAGCGAAAACTCAGGCGCAATCGAGCTCGTCGCCACCTTGAGCAGCGGCTCGTGTTGTGGACCCTTCGCT
>JANQIZ010000196.1 GCA_028281895.1 Dehalococcoidia bacterium | reverse complement strand
CAGGAACACCCCACTCTTCCATGCGCATGATGTTGACCGGGAAGCCCTCCAGTTCCAGCACTATCGACTCGTGAGTCCAGTACGCGCCGACGATGGCATCGACCGTCTCTGAGCCGAGAGCCTGCACCAGCGCGAAGCCGACATCGACCAGCTCCACGTCATCGAGAGTCAGGCCGTCCGATTCAAGCATCGTGGCCAGCAGTCCTTCATTCGAGGGAATCCCCGGATAGCCGATCTTCTTGCCCGCCAGATCACCCGGACGCTCAATGCCGGATGTCTTGAGCGTCATGATCGAGTTGAGTGGGCGCTGGACGATGCCTGTGACCGACACAACCGGGATGCCGATGTCGCGCGCCTGCAGCAGGTCAGTCTGGTAACTGATTCCGAAATCGTCTCTGCCCGCGCCAACCGTCTGCAGCACCGATGACGGGTCGGATGGCGTGTAGACATTGATGTCCAGGCCCTCGTCCTCGAAGTAGCCTTGGTCCAGAGCCGCGTAGATCCCTGCGTGGTTCGAGTTCGGGAACCAGTCCAGCGCGAGCGACACGCTGGTCTTTTCCTCGTCGCTTGAGCACGCAATCGCGAACACTACGGTTGCAGCGACTATGACCATCACCAGCCACCTGTTTGCGCCCATTCTTGTGTGGGAGATCATCCAATCCTCTTGTTCTCAGAGCTTTGCCCTGGTTTCGCTATCTAGTTCGAGGTCCGTGGTGGCGAAGAGCCCAGCGCTCTGCCGCAAGCACCAGCAGGAACAGCAGCACCGCGGCCACTGAAAGCACAAATATCGCCGCAAACACGCGGTCAGTTCGGAACTGCGGGCCGGACACCTTCATCAGCCAACCAAGTCCGCCGCTGCCACCGACCCACTCGCCAACAACCGCGCCGATGACAGATGTCACGGCAGCCACCTTTAGACCGGCGAACAGGTAGGGCAGCGCAGCCGGCATCCGCAGCTTCGTCATTAGCTGGACCCGCGACGCGCCAAGCGTCCGCATCATGTTCGCCATCTCGACATCAGCGGACTTGAGACCATCAACGAGGCTAACCACAACGGGAAAGAACGAGATGAGCACCACTACGATCACCTTTGATGTCATCTCAGGACCGACCCACACCAGCAGAAGTGGAGCGAGCGTGATGATCGGGATCGTCTGCGAGGCGATCACTATCGGGTAGAGCGAGCGCTCGATCACCTTTGACCACGAGATCGCCGCTGCCAGCGCGATGCCGAGAATTGCGGCGAGCGAGAAGCCGATCGCTATCTCCTGCAAGGTGATTCGCGCGTGGCGCATGTGCAGTGAGAACGATTCGCCAAGCTCTTGCGCGATCTCACTCGGCGCGGGAAGAAGCCACGGCTCCACATCGAGCACGTGCGCCAGTATCTCCCACAGCGCGATGAGTCCGCCGGTGAAGACGACTGCTGGCAGCCATCCCGCGATTCCCGATGCGATGCGCCGCGAAGCTGTCTGGGCTGTATGTGGCGTGCCTGCCATCAGACCACTGCTCCACTTAGCGAAGATTCCTGCCCGTGCAGCCCTTCCATCAGGCGTCGCTTCAGTTCGATGAACGGCGCGGAAGTGGTGATCGACTCATCACGCGGGCTTTCGAGGTTCACCTCCACAACGTCCACGATCCTGCCTGGGCCTGGAGACATGACGTAAACGCGGTCAGCCAGCAGCAGCGCCTCTTCGATATCGTGCGTCACAAGCAGAATCGCCCGTTCGGTCCGATCCAGCACCGTGGCTAGCCAGGTCTGCAGCTTTCGACGCGTGATCGCGCCCAGGGCCCCGGACGGCCCGTCCAGCAGAAGCAGGTGTCGCTCGGGCAGCGTGGCGCGAAGGAGAGCCACGCGCTGACGCATCCCGCCTGAGAGTTGCCACGGGTATGAGCCCAGCACATCGCCCAGCCCGAACGCAGCAGCCCGATTCGTCACAGCCTCATCTGCTGTGCGGCTGTCGACTCCTCCCAGTTCAAGACCGAGCCTTGCGTTGCCGGGAACCGTGCGCCAGGGCAGCAGCAGATCCCTCTGCTGCATGTATGCGACTCT
>JANQIZ010000186.1 GCA_028281895.1 Dehalococcoidia bacterium | reverse complement strand
CATGGGCACTGTCACAGACAATGACGTGCGTGGGCCTCGCAACAACCCGTGGGACCTGTCTCGCACCACCTCAGGCTCTTCCGGCGGTTCAGCGGCTGCGCTCGCGACCGACATGTGCCAGTTGGCGATCGGAAGCGATGGCGGTGGGTCCATCCGGCTTCCCGCTGCGTTCTGCGGAGTGTTCGGCCTTAAGCCCACCAACGGCCGTGTGCCCAGGGCACGAGGACTTGGCAAACCCGACCCGAACCAGTTCTCACAGTCTGGTCCGATGGCCAACGACGTGCGGGATGCCGCCCTTCTGTTGCAGGCGATATCAGGCCCGCACCCGGACGATCCACAGCAGTTCGTCCGGTCAGCTCCACCCGATTTCTCCGAAGTCATTTCCGACGGTATCAGCGGTATGCGCATCGGCTACTCACCCGATCTTGGCTATGGCGCTGTCGAGACCGATGTGCGGCAAAGTGTTGAAGCCGGGTTGGAGGCGTTCGAAGAGAGCGGCGTAGTGGTCGACACCTTCGATCCGGGGCTCAGCTACGAATACGCCGACAGCTTCTGGTCGATCTTCGGAGCGAATGCGTATGTGCAGTACGGCCACATGCTTGATGAGGTCCCAGAACTCCTGACAGATGGAGTAAGAGAAGTCCTGTCCAGGGGACGCGAGATCCCCGGTCACGAGTACTCGAAGGCGCTCCGGCAGGCCGCCGAACTGCGGCTGAAGATCGATTCTCTCTTCGATCAGTTCGATCTGCTGGTGACCCCGACCGCCTCGGTGACAGCCTTCAAGCCCGGAGACAGACCCACCGTCATCAACGGGGTCGATGTCGAATCGACATATGGAGTATTTCCGTTCACCTACATCTTCAACATGTCCGGGCACCCTGCGGCTTCAGTGCCGTGCGGGTTCGTCGACGGTCTACCGGTGGGTATGCAGATCGCAGGCAGATGGGGCGACGAGGCGGCCGTGCTGAGAGCAGCGGCAGCCTTCGAACACGCTCGTCCGTGGCGGCACATTCGCCCAAAGCTCTAGTCCATCGTGGCACGTTGAAGCCGGAATCACAAAGACGCGGCGCGCTGGCTTCGCCTGATGACCTGGCCGGGTCTGTTCTCCGTCACCTCGCCGTCTCTGAAGACCACAGATCCGTTGACCGTTACATGCCTGACACCGGTCGCCAGGATATTCGGTTCGGCTATCGAAGCAGAAGTGCTGAAGGTGTTTGGATCGAAGATCACCAGGTCAGCCTTCTTCCCGGTAGCAACGGCACCGCGGTCATGCAGCCCGAACCTCTCGGCGGGCTCGGCTGCAAGCTTGCGAATCGCCGCGGGCATGGAGAGTGGTCCCGCGGAACCGGTGAGCTTCGAGTACAGCCAGGCTGCCCATGTATATGCGCCAAGGAATCTCTCGCCGGCCGAGCGTTCTTCAATTGCGGTCGGACAAGCGAAGGTTTCCTCCCTACGGCCTGAAAGGCGGCCACACCGGATCGCCATCGCTGAACATCCTGAACCCCGGGCCGAATCAGCAGATCCTGCCGACCCTGGCCCAGTCGCGCATCGGCCATGAAGAGGTGATCAGGCACGAGATGGCGGGCGGAGGCGGCCGGGGCGATCCTCTGCAGCGCGAACCGCAAGCAGTCCTCGACGATGTGCTCAACAGAAGAATGTCAGTTGATGCTGCGAGGGAGAGCTACGGCGTGGTTCTGTCAGATGATGGCGCAACGATAGACGAATCCGCCACAGCCGCGCTCAGGGCACAGACGTCGGCTCACGGCTCCTAGCAGGCGGATCACAAGCTAAACAGACTTGCCCGGTCAGAAGTCAGTCCGGACGGTCGCTCTCTCGCACGGTTCAAGCTCTGGAGACCTGAAGGTACGCGCATCTCTTGATGCTAGAGTGCGGCCGCCCGGCACATATCGGCGCCATCCATCTTCCAGACTGGATCCACCCGGCGCCGTGTCCATATCTACTCCCGGCTCAGCCTTGGGTATCCCCGGCCTTGATTCCGCAGACCGCCCCATCGTGGACTTCGAATGGAACGGTACCCAGGGCCACTCTCTCGACCTTGATGCCGCGATTGGCGGTGTGATCGAGTGGATCGGAGTTGGGTGCCAGCACGGCTTCACCATCGACTACGCGAAGCAGGTATGCCCGCATGCGTTCTATATCAGAGCCTATTAACAGGCCCGCACTCTCCCATCCAACATCCGGATTCTCTAGTTGCACACCGCCGCTCCACTCCTCGCCGGAGACCAGATCTCCGGTTGCGGTCCCCTCAATACCTCCATCAGACCTTGCGCAGACGTTTAGCGAGTGCATGCCGTCCAGGCTGCGCAGAACGCCGTTGCGCAGGTAGTCGTTCCACAGCGTCGCCTGGACCGCCGGGTTGGGGAGAGGGTCTGCCAGGAGAAGCGCTGGAATTTCGCGCAGCTTCTCCTGATCGTTCATCGAAGCCGGAGCGGTATCACTGGCAGAGGTTGGATCTGCCGCCGGTTCAGGCGGTTCAGTCGGTTCCGGATCGCTGCTACAGGCAACAGTCGCCAGAGCAACAATGGCTACGAGAATCCAAGCGGGTACGACCTTCTTGAGTGTCATCACTATCCTCCAGAAATAGTTGTGTGCCAGAACTATTGCTGTAAGGAGCTGCCGCGACATCGCACAGCTGCGCCATTAAGCCTGAGATAGCGCTGCTCTATCCGTTTTCCGTCGCGCAGATAGAATCCGCTGACGATGCCAGATCAATCGGACCAATTTTTCATCGGCCGCGAACTAGAGCTTCAGCAAGTTCGGTCGGCGATGGCTGGCGCCAGCACAGGCACTGGACAGGTCATTGCTGTGAGCGGTGAGCCAGGTATCGGCAAGTCAACACTCGCCGAAAAAGCGATGGCGGAGGCAGCCGCGGCCAACTGGACGGTATTTTCCGGATCTGGCTTTGAAGGAGAGCTAACTCCGCCCTTCTGGATTTGGACCCAGGTGCTGCGAGAAGCGGTGACTTCGCCACGCGGCAAGGCTGCTATCGAGGAGTTAACTGCGCGCCAGAGGAGCATCATCTCCCGGTTGACGGATGCGATTCCGATCGTCGGTGAACACCAGGATGAACAGGCTCGTGCCGAAGCGCCAACGCTGTTCGAGTACCAGGATGCTCTATCACTGCTGCTGGCAGCGATCAGCCGCCAGGAGCCTCTGCTTTTGGTGCTCGATGATCTGCACTGGGCGGATGAGACGGACCTTGCGGCGCTCGAGTTCGCATCGCAGCAGTTGCGTGCAGAGCGAACCCTGATTCTCGGACTCTACCGAGAGTCGGACCTCGCTTCTGGAAGCCCTTTAGCGCACGCGCTTGGAGCAGTCGCACGGCTACGGGGTTTTCAGAACATTCAGGTGGGTCCAATGCGGGCCGGTGACATGTCCAGTCTCATCGAATGGCACTCACCCGCAGGACTCAGCCGGCAGCGGCTGGATGAGTTGACAGACCGTGCCGCTGGCAACCCGCTATTTGGTCGTGAACTTGCTCGTGACACTGGCGCAGCCGAACTGCCTCACAACGTGCGGATAGCGATTGAGCGGCGACTGGAAGCACTGGATAGCGGAGTTCTGAATTGCCTGTCTCGCGCTGCGCTGATTGGCGGTGTTTTCAGCATCGAGGAACTGGTCGAGACGTTCGAATCAGACGAAATCAGCTTGAAGGAAGCACTGCAATCTGGTGAGGATGCCGGTCTTATTCATCGGATTGGCTCGACCGAGTCGTCCTACGGTTTTTCTCATCCGCTTATACGCGAAACGTTAGTCAGACGACTTGACTCTGCCGAGCGATCAAAGCAACACGCCCGAATCGCCATAGGCCTCATCAGTCTGTACGGAGAGGATGATCCCGCTCACGTCTCAGCCATAGCACGGCACAGTAGAGCGGCAATAGCGCACATCGACCGAGACCGGGCGATACGTGCAGCGACCCGAGCGTCTCATAGCTCGATGGCGTCTTTCGCATTCAGAGAAGCGGCAGACCACCTGGCCTGGGCGCTGGACCAGCCAGAGCTTCGTCACCCGAGTCTTGAAAGAGCAGAGGCGCTCTACGGACTGGCAGTGTCGAAGTTCCGCGCAGAGCGCGATAAGCAGCCCGGCTGGGATCGATTGGCTGAGGCGATACGACTGTTCATTGAACTCGAGCGTCACGATCGTGCGGTCGAAGCGGCATCCGAGCCAGTGCCGTTTGGAGGAATCGACGGAACTGTAGAAGTGATCGAGACCGCACTGGCAGTCGCGGTGCCTGGAACCCTGGAAAAGGGCTGGCTGGTCGCGAGGCTAATAGCGGCGCTCGTGGATGCCGGTGACTTCGATGGCGCAGAGACCGAATTCAGTGATGCGATGGCAATAGCCCGTGAAACGCGCAATCGATCACTGGAAGCTAGATTGCTTGCTCACAGCGGACAGGCGAGTTATCGCTCCAACTCGCCAGCGTCGTGCATCGAACGCGGGATGCAGGCGATCGAGATGGGCCTAGAACTGGATGAAGCGCTCACGGTTTCTCGGATTCTGGATTTCTGTTGCGAAAGCCTGTGCTCAATGCAGCGCACGAAGTCGGCCAGGCAGATTTTGGATCGGTGCCGGCCACTTGCCGAGCAGACACCGGATCCAGGTCTGTTGGGTGAGATTAAGAAGTCGGAATACTTCATCGCTTTCTGCTCCGGTGACTGGACGCAAGTTGACTCTTTATTGAAGTGGGCACATGAATACGGTCGATACGCCGAGTGGTTCGATTGGATCGATGCGCATGCTGGTCTCAGGCTTGGAAAGCGCGACACAGATCTCGAAGAACGCTTGCACCCCGATTTCAGCAAATGGGAACTCGACGGATTCCACGTCGCTATAGACATCGCATCGACGTGGCTGCAGATCGAACCCGATCCTCTCTACCTGCGTCTCTGCGAACAGATTCTCGCTGACGCCGCGTCTCAGCCTCGTCCCAGCAGAGAAGGAGGTGTGCGGCGGGCCGCTTTGCGAGCCTTGATAGCTCTGGCGAAAGACGAGCGCCCAGCTGACGATGACGTCGAGGTGCTCGAGAGCAGTCCGGGATTCAATGTGCCGAGGTCGCCAGTGCCGATAGCCCGGATCCTCGGAATGGTGGCACTGCTGGACGGGAACATAGCTAAGGCAGTCGAATATGCCGAGTCGAGTATCGAGGCGTGCCAGAAGGCGGAGTTTCTGCCCGCTCTAGCCTGGAGCTACTACGACCTGCTGAGAGCCGGCAATCTCGACAGATCGGCGATCGCAGGTGAGCAGGCATCAGAGGTGTCTGGTGCGGGAATCAAGCTTTGCGATGACCTCACCATGCCTGTACTGGCGAATTTGATCCGACAGGAGCGAAACAGGCTGCGACAAGGCAGTGACCACAGCCTGTCGGCTCGAGAACTCGAAGTGCTGGAGCTTCTGACTTCAGGGATGTCGAATGCCGAAATAGCGAAACAGCTGTTCATTTCTAGACACACGGTGGTGCGGCACACGACGAATATCTACTCGAAGATTGGCGTGACATCTCGCACCGAAGCGGCAGGTTATGCCGAGCGTCGCGGCTTGCTGGGCAGCTAGGGCCACCACGGAGCCAGGGCTGAATCACTGCCAGCCCGCTGGTACCCATAACTTCAGCGGCACTAGGTACGGCTTGAACAGGCGTGATCTTCCCTCGTCTCAAGACCTCGCAAGAAATGGCGTAGCTGTGGGATGCCAGCGAGTACCTGCGATGCAACTCTCAGCCATCTATCTGCATCAGCACTTGCCACGGACACAGAGGTCCGTTGTTGTTGCAAAGCACGAAAGGAAAGGGATTGATGGCAGAGTCTTCCGAAACGAAAAGCAAGAACAATTCGACCGGAGTAGGCCTGAATACCAGGCGCCAGTTCCTGAAAAAGGCTGGAGTTGCCGCCGGCGCAGCGGTCGCCTTGTACGCAGTGCCTACGGTCACGACGATCACCTCTCGGCCGGCCTACGCATCACTGACGGGCCCGAAGATACCCAAGCTCCAACCCACAAATGGAACCATCGTCAGGCCTGCTCAGCCGATGGTCTTCCAGTGGGAGGTCGTCGAAGGCGCGAGTACGTACCAGCTGGACTTCTGGCGAGGTCGAACGTGCGATGGCTCTGTGATCCCCACTGCCGGACGGGTGACACGCAACTTCTTGTCGATCCGTGCGCCCACTGTTCTCGGAGATATCTCGTGGAGCGTCACGGCTTACGACAGCAGTGGCAACTTGATCAACAAGAGCGATTGCTGCTGGTTCAAGGTCTCACCAACCGGGACTTAGCAGTGCTTCACCGGGAAGAGAATCAGCGACCGCCCTCATGGCAGTAAACTCGCTCCAGGAATCACGAAGCGACTGGAGCAAGACATGGGCGTACTGGATTTTGCCCTGAAGAGCAGGTTTCCCTACGCGGGTGGCCAGCAGTTTGGCGATGCTGGCGCTTACGAGCAGATAGATGGCGTGCTGACATTCTCAGCAGATCCCGAATCGCCCGCCAACGAGCTGATCGTGGACCTCAAACTGGCACCGCGTGACTCGAACGGCCGTGTGATCTACAAGGCCGACTTCACATTGGTGCAGCCTGTCGACCCGGCTCGTGGCTCAGGCACCCTTGTAGTTGAGCTGCCGAACCGTGGCCGCAGGCGCGTGATCGACACCTTCAACCGGACGCATGCTGCAGAGTCCGCCAGTCCTCCGCCCGGAGACGGGTTCCTGTTCAACCGCGGCTACAGCGTCGCCTCTATCGGATGGCAGTGGGATGTGTACCGGGACGATGCCCTGATGGGCCTCGAACCTCCGATGGCAGACATTTCGGCAGAGGATGATCCGGGACAGAACGTCGTGGAGATCCGCCCCTATTTCCCGGCGAAGACCTGGCTTCTAGCGGATCGAATCCACCGGCCGATGAAGGTGGCGAACCTCGACGATCCAAACGCCGTCCTCTATGTCAAAGACTACGAAGATGGCGAAGCGGAGGTCGTGCCGCGGGAAGAGTGGAGATTCGCACAGGAAACACCCGATGGCATCTCTCCAAGCGACGAACACATCTATCTCGAAGCGGGATTCGAGCCTGGCAAGTACTACCAGGTCGTCTACAGCACTCGTGAAGCGCCTGTTGCCGGGACAGGGCTGCTCGCATTCAGAGACGTTGCGACCTTCCTGCGATACGACGCAACAGGTCTGGTCGCAGGCGGTTTCGACAATGTGGTTGGCTACGGCGTTTCGCAAACAGGGCGGTTCATCCGTCACTTCCTCCACCTGGGCCTGAATACCGATGAACTCGGCCGGAAGGCGTATGACGGTCTCCTGCCACACGTCGCAGGCGCACGGATGGGCGCGTTCAATCACCGCTACGCGCAGCCTTCAAACCAGTCGTACCCGAACTGGGGCCACCTATTCCCATTCGCAGACTCTGAGCTCAATGACCCACTTACAGGACAGCGGGACGGACTGCTCAAGCGCGTGCGCGAATCGGGCAACGCGCCGAAGGTGATCTACACCAACAGCTCCGCTGAGTACTGGCGAGGCGATTCCTCGTTGCTATCAACCGATGTTCTGGGCGGGATGGATCTCGAATCCGAGGCAGACAGCAGGATCTACCACTTCGCGGGAACACAGCACGGTCCAGGCACGCTTCCCCAGACAGGTGAAGGAGCTTCGGAAGGGGCTCTTGGCGCCCGGCTGTTCAATGTCGTCGACTACACACCGCTGCTTCGCGCTGCCCTCGTCAATCTCGTTGACTGGGTAGCGAATGGCAAAGAGCCGCCACCAAACAGGCATCCTCGAATCAGCGACGGATCAGCGATCAGCCGGGGCGAGGTGAACCGAACGTTCGAGCGGCTGCCACAGCAGGTGACCGCAGACCCGGACAAGATGTGGGTGATGAGAACGATCGATCTCGGCTCGCGTCAGGCGGAGGGAGTAGGCGTCTATCCGCCGGTTGAAGGCGCTGCCTATCCGTGTCTCGTCTCAGCGGTTGATGAAGATGGCAACGAAGTCGCGGGGATCAGGCTTCCGGACGTCTCTGTTCCCGTGGCAACTCACACAGGTTGGAATACGCGTGCGCCGGAGACCGGAGCGCCAGACCAGCAGATCCCCATGCAGGGATTCAGCCGATGGTTCGCCTCAACCAGAGCAGAGCGTGGGGCTTCAGGTGATCCGAGGCTTTCAATCAAGGAGCGCTACTCCAGCAGAGATGAGTACGCACGGCTCGTTCGAGAAGCCGCCTCTGAGCTCATAAGGGACGGATACGTGCTGCCGGAAGACCTCGAGCTTGTAGCTCAGAACGCTATCGCAAGGTACGACTACGCGCTGGAGCTGGCGAAGCGAAGCGCGATGGCCGACTGATATACGGAGATACGGCGTTGGGCTGGAGAAGATGGAGCGGATGTGGCCGCAGCGGGATCAACGATGCCCCGCCCTGTTCAACTCGTTAAGCTCTCAATGGCAGACGGCAGTTCCGTGAATGCATCGACCCTGGCAGCCGCCCCGGAAAAGTCGTGTGCGGCAGTGAAGTCGTTTGCGACCACGATGCAGTCGATGCCCGCTGCTATAGCCGACTTCAGCCCTCTTGCCGAGTCTTCAACCACCACCGCCTCATCTGCGCTGGCGCCAAAGCGCTTGAGTCCTCTCAGATAGGGATCGGGATGCGGCTTGGATCGCTCGTAATCTCCCTTGGCCAGGTGGAAATCCATGAAGTCCAGAATGGATCGACCTTCGTGTATCAGGGCAAAGTCAGATGGCTTGGACGTGGTGACAATACCCATCCTGTACTTGCCTGCCAGTTCGGCCAGTGTGGGCAAGACACCTTCGATCTCGATGTCCTCGGTCGCCAGGTACTCTTGGTAATACCGGTTTCTCAATTCTCGGACACGTGCGATCTCAGACTCGGGTACTCCTGACTCCCGCGCCACTTCCCACGCAGGGATTCCGTTAGCCATATTCGCTACATACCTGTCTCTTGGAAGATCAACTCCAAGAGATGCCAGCACACGTCTGTTTGCCAGGTAGAACCAGTTCTCTGTATCGACTAATACTCCGTCATTATCAAAGAGAATGTATTTCTTCACTTTGATGCTCAATTCAAGCACGGATTAAAGGGAATCCAGATGGCTCTACTCAGCGCGCCTTCACACGATTCCTGCGAGGTTGCTTTCGAGGCGTTTCTCGATCGGCTGCCCCTCCTCTGGAAATTCGAAAGAGCGGCCGGTGATCTTCTCGTAAAGGTAGATGTAACGCCTTGAGAGCTCGACTACAAGGTCGTCCGGCGCCGGCGGCAAAACCTCATCGTTGTAGGGGTCGCTGTTCTCTCTGAACCAGAGCCGCAGGAACTCTTTGTCGACATTGTCCGGCTCCTGCCCATCCCGCATCCGCTGCTCATAGGAGTCAGCCATCCAGTAGCGGCTGGAATCGGGAGTGTGGATCTCATCGATCAGAGTGATCTCGCCGTTCTGGTCACGGCCCATCTCGTACTTGGTGTCGACGAGGATCAGGCCACGCTCCGCCGCCCTGGCCTGGCCAAAAGCAAAAAGCTCATGCGCGATACGGCTGCACTGCTCCCATTCATCGGCCGTCATCCACTTCTCGGAGATGATCTCGTCGGGACTGATCGGACGGTCCTCTTTGCCCTTCGTGGTCGGCGTGATGAGATTCGCCGGAAGCTTCTGGTTCTTGACGAGGCCGTCAGGCAGATCATTGCCACAGTAGCGGCGCTGCCCGCTCTGGTAGACCGTCCAGAGGGAAGTACTGGTGGTTCCGGTGATGTATCCGCGCACGACGAACTCAATCGGGAAGACCGTGCATGTCTTGGCGACCGTGACGTTTGGGTCGGGAATGGACAGGACGTGGTTGGGCACTATGTGACGGGTCTGTTCAAACCACCATGCGCTCGTCATGTTGAGCGTCTGCCCCTTGAATGGGATGGCGGCCAGCACACGGTCGAATGCGCTCTGCCGGTCGGTGGTGATGAGCACCATGCGATCTCCGAGAACGTATCGGTCCCGCACCTTGTCCACGAACTTCTCGCCGTTGGAGAGATTCGTCTCGACAAGGCAGTTCCGGAGATCCTGCCGTATCCGATCGGCATAACTCTCCGGTGTGTAAATAGCATTCTCTATCAATTACTGTCTCCGTGAAGTTGTACCAATTGCCATATTTAAGATGCACTAATCGTATAATGAAAGTGCCGAATACCAGGAAAGATTTGGATTTGCGTAAATGCTGTACTTATAAATAGATTCTTCAAATCTTTTCTGGCAGGCAAGCACGCCTTTGCGTCAATGTCAGACCGCCACCGCGAGCAAGCACAGCGGTGCGGTCGTCCGGCATGAACCACCTTACTCTTCCACACAACGAAGCTGTGTGCATAGCCGTAGATGCGTCTATGCAAACCACCTTCTCTTTTTCTATCTGACATCTGTCCTAGCTAGAGATTCACGCGCCTGCGCGTGACTGATTTCCAGCGCTTTTCTAGCACTGGCGCGCTCTGTTAACAGACCCCTAACTCGCCTTAATGGATAGCTAACACTGAGCACCCGGGACGGTCGCATCCTTTTGACTCGCACGGTCCGATTCAGCAGTGATTCCATCAAGAGGATAGATCCGAGTGTTTAGAAGTTTCAGACCCATATTCAGACCAGCCATTGCGCCGCTGCTCATAGCAGCCGCTGCGATACTTGTGGTCGCTTGCGGTAGCGAGGACGAGCCCGCCCAGGGCGTTCCGCAGACAGTACTGGTGCCACAGACAGTGGAGGTTCCAGCGACTGTAATCGTTGAGCGCACTGTCGAAGTACAGTCAACGGTCGTTGTTGAACGAACCGTTGTCGCAACTCCCACAGCCATCAGCGCGCCTGCCACCCCTACGGTTTCGGTAGGCAACATCACCGACAACGCTCCAGAGCCGAAGCAAGACTTCGGCCATGTGGTGTTCGCGGTTGACACTGTGCGGCCCGGCCTGGGCCGAGCGGCTTCGTCGGGTGGTGAAGGCCCTCTGGTTCAGTGGGGCGTTGGAGAGACGCTCTTCACGACTGCATCTACGCCCGACGGTCCGGTGTTCGGACAGCCCTGGCTCATTGACAGCTGGGAGATCAACTCCGATCTGACCGAAGTGACCATGACTACGGTCCGGGGCGCCCAGTTCCACAATGGCTGGGGCGAACTGACCGCAGAGGACGTGGTCTTCACCATCAACGACGCAAATGCCAGGACCAACCCTGAGTCCATTCACGGTCAGGCCGGCGATCTGGCCAACATCTGGGATGCCTGGGAGGCAACCGGGACTTACACGATCCGCGCGCCGATGCACAACTTCGATCCTCGCTGGCAGAACAACGCCCTGAGCGATGGTTTCCAGATAACGGGGATCTTCAGCAAGAAGGTCTTCGACGATCTCGGCCCGGACGGAGCGAGAGACACGATCGTCATGACCGGTCCGTTCTCGGTCGACCAGTGGAGCGAGGGCGAACGCGCTGTTCTCAATGCAGTCGATAACCACTGGAGGGTCAGCCCGATGGTTGACCAGTTGACGTTCATCGAAGTCCCAGAGCCCTCTGTTCGACAGGCGATGCTTCTCGTAGGCAGCGCAGACATCGCCCGCATCGGCCAGTCAGACATTCCGGGGATGCTGGAAGACGGTTTCAAGACCACCGGCACGCAGGGTGGCGCGGAGCTGAACATCGCCTTCTCGGGAAACCTCTGGGAGACAAACTCGGCAACGAGCAACGAGATTCTCCCAAGACAAGGCATGGACACCTCCAAGCCATGGATCTCTGACTGGAAGGACGTCAACTCTGAGGAGTTCGAGCGGGCGCGCAAGGTCCGCACTGCGCTCTCAATGGCGATCGACCGGGAAGGATTGGTTGAGGCTCTGACAGGTGGTATCGGATGGGCTCACTACATCCCGATGTTCAACCCGGCGATGCCTCAGCACAAGGATGAGTGGGTGGTGCCATTTGATGTGGATGCGGCAAAGCAGCTTCTAAACGAAGCTGGCTACCCGAATGGATTCGACATCCAGATCTTCGGCCAGTGCTGTGACAACGATCGCCAGTTCGTGGCCGAAGCAGTCGGAGCGATGTGGAGGCAGAACCTCGGACTTGATGTCGAGGTGCAGAGCTTCTCCTACAGGCCGATCTGGCGGGCCGGTCTCGTCGAGAGAACAACCTCGGTACCGCACGTCCACGCCTGTGACGATGGTCGTCTGCCAAGGCCGTGGGACTGGCCAGTCGGAATCACTTTCAGCTCTCTTTCGAGGGGTGGCTTCTCCTGCGCGGTGGAGTCTCCATTCGTCGCCGAGACATGGCTGGATGTGGCCCGCGAGTCAGATCCGGAAAAGCGGCTTCAGATGAACATGGCCGTTGGTGACCACTACCGCGAAACCATGATCGGCACCGGCGTCTTCACCGTTCCTGCGCTGATCGTCTACAACCCGAAGGCGATCCAGGAATGGCAGCCGAGGCCAAGCCTGTTTGGCCCGATCACCGCCGTTGAAGCGATCGTGCCAGTAAGCCGTTAGTTCGCTGGAAGTCTTTCGAGGCGGGTGGAAACCCTCCCCACCCGCCTCGAACTTCCACTCCCGCCTCTTCACGGCCTTCTCTTCAGAACATGCACCGTTACCTAACACTCAGGATCCTGTCCGCGGCCATATCGGTGTTAGGCGCGTCTTTCATCGTCTTCTCCGTCTCCGTCATCTCGGACGATCCGCTGCTGCTGTACGCAAAGCCCGGCGGACACGGCACAACTCAAGAGCAGCTCGATGCGCTATCGGCCAAGCTCGGTCTCGATAAACCGGTAGTAGTCCAGTGGGCGATCTGGGTCGGAAACGCTGTGACCGGTGATCTGGGCAGCAGCCTGCTGGACGACAGGCCTGTCATC
>JANQIZ010000172.1 GCA_028281895.1 Dehalococcoidia bacterium | reverse complement strand
CAACTGTGAGCAGCACGAAGCTGAGCAGCAGAACAACCGCCAGCACGATCGGCGTCCACGTGTCCACCAGGTCGAAGAAGTCCACCTCGAAGGCGCGCTGACCACCGACAAACACCTCTCCCGGGATGTTGGCAGCTGGAATGTGCTCATCACGAGTCGACCTGATCAGCGTCGTGACATCGTCCGGGTTCTCAACCTGGTTCATATTGATGACCAGCAGACCCACGGTTCCGTCGTCACTAACCAGATACTCGTCGGCTTCACGGAAGATCGGCTCCTCTGCGTCCAGCCGAGTCGTCAGCCTGTCCAGGGCGTCACGAGTTTGCTGTGAGCCAGCTGCTCCAGAGACAACCACATTGATCGGTGAGATCTCATCCAGGCCTCCGGCGAACTGCTCCTGCAGCACATCAAAGACCCGTCTCGTCTCGAACTCTTCCGGGAAGGTCTCCGGGCCGTTGAAACCGAGGTTGATGTTGAAGTACGGAATCGTTAGAGCGACGAGCAATGCGAACGTCGCCACCATGTAGATCGCTGGGCGGCGCAGCACAGTCTTCGTGATCCAGTTCCAGAAGCCGCGCTCTGTGTCGTCGTAGTCGATCTTCTGGCCCAGGAACGGGAAGTGCCATCCGTTGACTTTGTCTCCCAGAAGGCTGAGCACAGCCGGCAGGAACATCAGCGAAAGCAGCACCGCGAAGACAACAACCAGGATCGCGCCGAGCGCCATTGCGAAGAAGATCGTCGTGGGGACGATCAGCATGCCGATGAGGGCGAACACAACGGTCACGCCGGAGAAGAGAACGGCGCGGGACGCGCTCCCGCCTGCACGCTCGATGGCTTCGATCTTCTCAAAGCCACGCGCCCGCTCTTCCCTGTATCTGGCCACGATGAACAGCGTGTAGTCGATGCCCACCGCCAGTCCGATCATGGTGATGAAGTTGGTTACGAAGAACGGGAAGTTGTCGTAGAAGAACTGACCAAGGATCGATACGACTCCGAGCGCCATGACGATGGCGATGATCGCAGTCACAAGCGGAATCCAGAAGGAGCCCGCAGTTCTAAGGACGATGATCAAGATGATGAGAGCGACAAGTCCGCCGATGCTCTCGCCAACCACGAGGTCGCGCTCGCTGATCTCCCTGAAGTCGGCTCCGATGGAGCCCGGTCCGAATATCCCCACCCTGAACGCGTCCTCGCCCTCATCCGCATGGTGAACTATCCCGAGGATCGGTTCGACTGTCTGGCCTGCCTCGTTCACGGTTCCAGCCATGGGAACGATGATGCGAGCGGTACGGCCGTTGTCACCGAGCAGGCCGGCCTGAGGGGGCAGCAGGTTCGGATTCGGCACCTGGGCGGGATCGAGAACAGTCTCAGTTCCAAGGCCAACGATTGCCGAGTGGACCTCGTTGATCTTTGCCTGGAACGCCGGATCGGTTACCGAAATATCCCTGTGTTCGATCAGGATGATCTCGACAGGGGTGATCTCGCCACCTGGCAGCCCTGCCTCTTCAAGCAGCTTTCGAGCGGTCTCGTTCTCCTGTTCCGTCGTCGCCTCACCGTTGCCTTCAACGGTTGCGGTCTGCAGCCAGGTTCCGGTTGCGGCGAACAGCGCCAGGATGACAACGCCCCAGATCAGGAGCGTCCG
>JANQIZ010000155.1 GCA_028281895.1 Dehalococcoidia bacterium | reverse complement strand
TCCCGGCGAGCCAGCAAGCGGTGAATACCAGCAACACCCACATCGGTGATCTGCACCACATCGCAATCCATGATTCGGGCCGTCAGCACAGCCTCATTGGCAATCGGCAGATCCGACGTCCCTGCCGCCACCACAGCCACGCCACTCGTCAGCGTACGCTCACCACGTGAATCGGCCCAGATCATGCGCGAATCAGCATCGAAGTCCGCTTCCGGCAACAGCTCTTTCGTCGCCTCAAACGCCTTGACAGTCGTCCGAGTCACCAGCACCACTCCGGACCTCGCATGCACCCTCGCCGCTATCTCAGCCACCTGCGACGCAGTCTTGCCCTCCCCATAGATCACCTCCGGGAAGCCCACACGTTCAGCCCGATCGTGATCTATCTGGGCGAACCCGATGTCCTCGATGAGAGCGGCGGAGTTCAGCGATCCCCCCGATGGTCCAGCGAGAATCCCAGACAGTGCGGCCATCGCCTCATCCGGAGTTTTCCGGCCGGCAGCCACGTCGTCCAGCATCGCTCGGATCCCAGATTGGTCGACCATATGCAGACCGTCCCTTTCAGGCTCTTTCACGCCAGTGCCAGCCCGGTGACAGCAAGACGAAGTTGGACCATGAAAACTCCCGGTGGAGATTTCTCGCGATACTACTCAACGTACGCTCTCACCGACAGCTCAGGTCTCTTCTTGCGCCCCGGCCACGACCCTGCGCGCTATGGCCGTTAATGAAGGCCCCACCACATACTCGTTTCGTACAGACCCGGCTCCGGCGCTCACGATCCTCTCATCTTTCGTGTGTCATCCCCGAGCAGGGAAACACAGAACCTGAATGGGAACATCACAGGAGAGCGCAATGGCGAAATCTGAAAAGACCGGTTCCAAAGCAGCCAGCAATGCCGGACGTGTGCTCCGAGATCCAGACTCCTCACCAGCTGAGAAGTCTGCTGCGGGATCAGCGCTCACCCAGATCTCAAGTGATGGCGGAGCAGACGAGCAGACCGGGAAAGAGGCCGCCAGCGCCGCGGCCAGGGTTCTTAGAGACCGAGACTCCTCACTTGCTGCGAAATCCGCGGCGGGATCCGCGCTAACACAGGTCCCGGATCACGAGAAGTAGCGGAGTGATCCCCCTTTACTCAGGGTACTCAGGTTGATTTCTAGTTACGTGATTTACAGGCTGAATCATCGTTCTCGTCAATGCCAGCAGCCTGCCGCTTTGAGTTCATAGTCCAGTAGCTGCGCCAGCCGCCGAATCTCGTCTTGCCTAGCTTCGTGTTCTTCTCTCGTCTCTTCCTTCATCCACTCTGCTAAGTACAAACGACAGGCTTGAACGAAATCTCGTCTGAGTTGCTTAGGTGGGTCATTAAGCCAAATGACGTGCGATGACTGCTCAAGTTTGGTCAGGCGTTCAGGGAACGCTGCTGTTTCATCATCGTCACGCTGGTAGCCGAGTAGCCGTTCGGCGATATGCCCGACCTCGCCCCTGAGTTCATCTAGTACCTGGTCTGTGAATTCAGGTTGACGGTGTTCGCTTAAGTCAGGACGCTCGTATCCCGAATACTTCACAGTGACAGGCTTGCGCTTTGTTTGTCGCGTGGCATCCATTGCAATTGGATCTACGCGGACAACCAGATATAGCGGTTTTCCTTCGGCATGCCTGACCGTCACAAGAAACAGAACCACGTTGTGACTGAGGCTGTGCGTTTCCCGTGTCTCCAAGTCCATATTGGCATAGGCAATGGTTTGGAACGCTTTAGCCGCTCCTGCGTAGCGAGTTCCGTCACTTTCCTTAATCAGATGCTTTTGCCGGTAGTGAATCCTAACCAAATCAAGTTTCGCAGATGCGTGACCGGCAATCTCTCTTTCTCCGCCGTGACCACTCCAATGCAATTCCCGATACAGGAACAGTCCATGACCTTCACCAAGGTCGGCGCGTTCATGGTGTGCGCTTTCCAGAGTGGCTTCGACTTTGGTGACCCTCTCCGGATTGTCATTTCGGATAAGTACACCCCAACCAGAACCAGAACCGCCAATACCATCTGGGTTGGTCTCTTCGACGACCTTGCCATCGCACGACAGTTTTGTAGACGGATTCTGATTAACCAGTTGAGGTTTGCCTTTCCTGATCGACCAGATGAAGACAGCAATGCTCGCCAGAGTGAGAATCGCACACAATCCAATAGCGATACCTGAGCTAATGTTCGGAGCAAGATCGCGTGCCTCTTTGACGACAACCGGAACTAACGGCTCGTTGCTAAACGCCGACCAAATCCCGATCAGAATTATGAAACCGCTGGCGGTCGCGCTTGCCAACGCAATGACCCCAGCGATGACCTTGTGTCGTCCAACCCATGAGCGCATACCTGTGAAGTGTCGCGCACTCCTGAATGAGGTGCATCAATCCCGAAATAGCGCGCCAGCGAGCCATGCTCGGACGTGGAAACCACCCGGCAGACAGCGCCGATTCGCCTGCTGCGACTGTGATCCGTAGCGCATCTTTCGGGTTTCGCCTGTGCGAATCTCAGGCCGATACGCATCTGCGTGCCGGGCATCGAACCCGGCTTCTGATTTGCCGAGCGGACAGCCCTTCCCTGCCGGGATACGAGGGCTGTCCGCCCGCATCCCCATTAGCCCCTAAGCCGCTCCCTGGCTCCTCCGCCCACTCGCCCTCAAGCGGCAGTCCGTTCTCTTCCCAGTCCGTGATGCCACCCGCGTACCTGCTCACCTTCTCGTAGCCTGCGCCCGTCAGCAACTGATAAGCGAACTTGCTCGCAGGACATGCAGGGTCTGAGCAGTAGAGAACGATGTCATCGTCCGGGCTCAGCAGCTCGGTCGCCTTCGCCGGGTTGTCGATATTCAGCGATCCCGGAATGTGCTTGGCGCGAAACGCCCACTCACTCAGCACCATCACGAGCTTGAAATCATCGCCCGAATCGATTCGAGCCTTCAGTTCTTCACGAGTGATCAGGTTCATTGGCAGTCCAGTCGGCCAGCCCGGCCAGCGTCAGTAGCGGCTTCGAGTTTTTTTGAGGGTGATGTAAGTCGAGAGTCCGGAATGATAGCGCACGATTGAACTGGATTTTTCGATGAAGGGAATGATTTCTGCGCTCGACCTGTAGTTATATGTGACGGACCACTCGGACACGGCCGGGCACATTGACGCAAGAAATCCTCACAGCACAGATAGAGCGGGAAGCCATCCTGGCCTGCCAGCAAGGCGACCGTGATGCGTTCCGGCGTGTGCTCGATTTCCACGGCGATCATCTCTACCGGACCGCTCTGCTCATCACACGGGATGCGGGCAGGGCGGAAGAGGCCGTGCAGGAGACCCTGATCAGGGCATGGAAGAAGATCCGCACATTCAAGATCGGCAGGCCATTAAGACCGTGGCTCAACCGCATGCTGATCAACTGCATATCGAACCTGTCGAGTCGCAAACAGCTTGATCGAGTGCCTGAAGAGATGGCATTCAGCGTCGCCGACACCGGTGTTGGGCCGGAGCAGAGCGCGCTGAACGCCGAGACCGCAGCGATGCTGCAGTCGGCACTTCGAACACTATCCGTCGAGCACAGGACAGTGCTCGTCATGAAGTACTTCAACGAAATGACCGTGCCGGAGATATCCGAGTCAACCGGATGGAAGCCCGGAACGGTCATGTCACGGCTGCATCGCGCCACGGCGGCGCTAAGGGATGCAGTAGCCGCTGGCAGTGCCAGTTACTCAGCCGATTTCGGCGGGGAGGTGCGGTCGTGACG
>JANQIZ010000047.1 GCA_028281895.1 Dehalococcoidia bacterium | reverse complement strand
CGTTCCAGTCTGTTCTGCTAAACGTGCGTTTTGTAACTCTCACGGAGCCTCAGAGAACTCCAGCGCAGGCCCTACAACACCGCTCGGACTCTGGACTCTGACCCGTATGGGCCGAGCGGTTTGGGCTAGTCCCCTTTCGTTCGCCACTACTAAGGGAGTCTCGGTTGATTTACTTTCCTCGAGGTACTTAGATGTTTCAGTTCCCTCGCTTACCTACCTCAAAAGAGGCTGACCGCCGTTAAGGCGGACGGGTTACCCCATTCGGGAATCCCCGGCTGAGCTTGCTAGACAGCTAACCGGGGCTTATCGCAGCCTTGCTACGCCCTTCATCGGCTCTTGACGCCAAGGCATCCCCCATGAGCCCTTAGTAGCTTGAACCACACTAAGGAATCACTTACATGATCTCGGAGAATGCAGAATCGCTCTTCACTTTTTAAGGTGCTTCCCGGAAGCCGCTGGAAAGCGCTCCGGAGGCCGAATTTGGCCCCGCCCGTTTTGGGCGTAACAAACATTATCTCCCGCGGCCGAGTGCAGAGTCAACAGCAAAATCCGGCTCTTTGCCAACAGATTTCCAGGTAGAGCACTAGGCGCATCCCAGCGAGCGTCATGCGGCTCAGTCCATCACCCCGGCCACTGCTATAATTCGTTCGCAACAACCTGTTGCGCTGCTCACCCGGCCCGTTTCGCCTGAGCGACGGGCCGTATTTTGTTGAGGGAAGTTCGCAGTGCCTGCATATGCCGTACTAGGAGCCCACTGGGGCGACGAAGGCAAAGGGAAGGTTATCGACTACCTGGCGGAGAACGCCTCGGTAGTGGCCCGATACTCCGGCGGAAACAACGCCGGACACACGGTGATGAATGAGCACGGCACCTTCTCATTCCACCTGGTTCCATCAGGTGTCTGCTGGCCGCACACCCAGAACGTCATCGGCAACGGAGTCGTTGTAGACCCCGAGGTTCTGCTCGAAGAGATCGAGATGGTGCAGAAGGCTGGCCTGCCGGGGAATGTGCTCGTCTCGGATCGCGCACACGTCATCATGCCTTACCACGTGACGCTTGATCACCTTGAAGAGGAGCGCCGCGGCAAAGGCGCAATCGGCACAACCGGCCGCGGAGTCGGCCCTGCATACGTGGACAAGGTTGGCAGGCAGGGAATCCGGATCGGCGAGCTTCTGAACCCTGAAGATCTCGACCAGCGACTGCCGGACATCATCAAGTTCAAGAACGAGACCATCACGAAGCTCTACGGTGGCGAGGCGGTGGACAGTGATGAGATCTTCGAGAAGACCCGGCGCTGGGGAGCTGAGCTTAAGCCGTACATCGCGCGGTCAGAAGACATCGTCGCAGCGGCTATCGACGCTGGTGAGAACGTCATCCTGGAAGGCGCGCAGGGAGCGCTTCTCGACCTGGACCACGGGACATACCCCTTCGTCACCTCATCGAACCCGACGGTTGGAGGGATGCTCACTGGCCTCGGCATTGGCCCGCGCGCCTTCTCCGGAGTGACCGGTGTCTTCAAGGCTTACTGCACGCGCGTTGGCGCAGGTCCTTTCCCTACTCAGCTCGACGAGGAAGAGGCGGACATCATCCGCAACGCGGGTCCTGTAGGTGAGTTCGGAGCGACGACCGGCCGTGCCCGCCGCATCGGCTGGTTTGACGCGGTGGCAGGCAAGTACTCGGTCCGGGTCAACGGCATGGACTCGATGGTCATCACAAGGCTCGATGTGCTGGACGGATGGGAGACGATCAAGGTCTGCGTCGGATACGAGATCAACGGCCGGCGGACCGACCGATTCCCGATCGATTCGCAGCTGCTGGCTGAGAGCAAGCCGATCTACGAGGAGATACCCGGCTGGACCGGATCAACAGCCGGGATCACGAAACCCGAGCAGCTTCCTGGCGGAGCAAAGCGGTACATAAACCGGCTTGAGGAGCTGCTGGGAATCAAGGCAGTGATGATCTCAACCGGGCCGAAGCGTGCGGAATCGCTGAAGCTGACCGACCTGCTTACCTGAGTCAGCCAAAGGGCTTGGCCGATATCCCGGCTAGCCTCGCTGCGTGGCTAGCTTGATGATCGTCTCTGCAAGCTTGTCGCCATCGTGCCTCACCGGAGGCCCCAGGTTGAGCATTCGCTCAACAATGATGTCGTCCGCGAACTCGGCGAGCCGGTCGCGGCTGGGCAACACCGGTTCGGCGCCCTCTACCCGGTACTGCGCTTGGACGTCTTCAGGCACCGACTGTGTATTGACGATCGCGTAGTCCAGCTTCGCGTCATCGAGGTAGTGGCTTACCGTCTCTGCGAACCGCGCCGCGTCGTACCCGCCTGTCTCGCCAAGCTTGGTCATGACGTTGCAGACATACGCGACTGGCGCCGATGCAGAGTTGAGGGCAGCGGCTATGTCCGCCGCCAGCAAGTTGGGAATCACGCTGGTGTAGAGATCGCCTGGTCCAAGCACGACTATCTCTGCCTGGTCGATGGCATGCAGCGCTTCTGGATTTGCCCTGACAGCTCGATCCAGATAGACCCTCGTGATCGGAGGCGTCTCTTCACCTCGCTGATCTATCTCGGATTCGCCCAGGACATGCTGACCGTTGGCAAGTTCTGCGCACAGATTCGCATCGTCCAAGGTAACCGGCACCACCTTGCCCGATGCCTCAAGCATCTTGCCAAGCTCGTCTATCGCGCCGGTCACTCCGTCAGGCCTGGCGCTCGTCAACGCGGCCAGCACCAGGTTGCCAACGCTGTGCCCGCTCAGGCTGCTGCTTGACTGGAACCGGAAGTCGAATGCGGTTCGCAGAGCCTCGGCTTTGGCATCGTCACCTGCCAGGGCAAGCAGGCACTGTCGAATGTCGCCGAACGGCGGGTAGCCAAACTCCTCGCGGAGTATGCCGGTGCTGCCACCGCTGTCGAACATGCTCACGATAGCCGTGATGTTCGAAGTGTGCTTCTTGAGGCTTGAAAGCAGGACGGCAGACCCGCTTCCACCGCCGATTACAACTATGCGAGGTTCAGTCATTCACTACCGCTTCCATGCCTGCTGCGACATGAAAATGCGCGCGCAGATGAAAGGCGCTTCGCTGCCGTGCCAGCCCAACGCCGTAAGTTCAATCCCAGAACAGTAGGTCGCGAAGTGCTCAACCGCAATACGGGTAAACGCTCATTCTGTGAAGATTTCGATCTCGAAAGTGACGAGTGCAACTGGATTAGGACAATTCTTTGGTGGCTCGTAAGGAGAACATCAACGGCATGTGATCGCGATTCTCAGGAAATCGCCAGTAGCCGTCATTGTCCTTTTGCATCTCAGGGAAGGCGTGCCACTCACCAAACTGATGCTCATGCAAGAACTCAATGCGAAGGTCGGCATCGATCAAGCTCGTGACAATCTCGCCAAGGCCGTGATTCCACTCGTAGTCCACCTTGTCCGGCAGTTCCGGACCATCGGCATAAGTTCCGGTGCCTTCATAGCGCGTTCCCTCAGATCTCTCGAAGTAAGGCGCAGTGACGATTAACTGATCATCTTTGCGACCATTATCCACAGCGCCCGCCATCGGATGGCCGTCCCGTACGTAGAAGACCCCGCCCGGTTTGAGCATCCGTGAAACGACCTGTGCCCAGCCGCGTATGTCGGGCAGCCAGACGAGCGCGCCGACGCCGGTGCAGACAATATCGAACTTCTCATTGATTACATCGGGAGTGTCGTACAGCTCAGCGACCTCGAACCTGGCCGGAGTGCCGCTGTCCGCGCTTAGCTTGCGGGCCTGCTCGATCGAAACTGGAGAAAGATCCGTTCCAGTGACTGTAGCTCCGAGTCGCGCCCACGAGATCGTGTCCGTGCCGATGTGGCACTGCAGATGGAGAAGCGATTTTCCGGAGACATCACCAAGCTCCGTCCGGTCAAAGCGCACGGTGTCACTCAGGTGCGCGGGATCGCGAATATAACTTGCGAGATCGTAGAAGCGAGACTCGGCATGGATGCGCGCCCTGGCATCCCAGCTCTGTCGATTCGCTTCCCTCTGTTCATCAATCGGCACAGACACCTCCGGCAGACCGAATTCGCTCTGATTCGAGCATACATATATAAGGAAAGGGCCACGCAATGGCGGCCCTTTCCGATCGCTTCATGGTCAGCCCGGCTCAGGCTGGAACGCCGACTGGCAGATCCATCTTGTACTGGTCCATCACCGGATCAAACTTCTCACGGAAATCGTCCGGCGCAGGGATCATCGGCAGGCGAGGCGGACCGGCTTCGAACCCGTGCCTCAGCATCGCGTATCGAATCGGTATCGGGTTCGTGACCCAGAACAGAGCCTGGAAGAACGGCAGAAGCCTGCGATGCTCGCTGGCAGCAGATTCGATCTCGCCTTCGAGGATCAGCCCGATCATGTTCTTGATCTGATTGCCGATGATGTTGCTGGCCACGGAGACGATACCGAAGCCGCCTGTGCACATGATCGAGAACGTCTCATCGTCGTTCCCGCTCCAAACATTGAAGCCGTCAGGCGCTCCGTCGATCACCTGAGTGATCTGGCCGGGGTCGCTCGATGCTTCCTTGACGCCAATGATCTTGTCTATCTGAGCCAGGCGCAGAGTCGTCTCTGCGGTCATGTTCAGAGCGGTCCTGCTCGGCACGTTGTACAGAATGCCGGGTATGCCAACGCTGTCCGTGATGGTCTTGAAGTGCTGGTACAGGCCTTCCTGGGGAGGCTTGTTGTACGCGGGAACGGTGAGAAGAAGCGCATCTGCGCCAACTCGCTCCGCCTCCTGCGATAGCTCGATCGAGCCCCGCGTGTTGTTGTCCGTCGTGCCTGCCACAACGGCTCCACGCTCGCCGATCTCTTCCTTCACCTCTGCGAACAGTTGAAGCCGCTCTTCGGCACTCATCGCCGGAGCTTCACCGGTCGTTCCGCCGATGACAAGCCCATCTGAGCCGGAGTCCAGTAGAGCCGATGCGAGCTTGCGAGCCTGGGCATAGTTGACATCGCCGTTCTCAGTGAACGGGGTCACCATCGCTGTTAGAAGTCTTCCTGGAGTCGCCATATCGCTATCCGTTTCGCTGGGTTCTTCTCGCCAACTATCCAGTTACCGCCTGCATCGACGGCTTCAGGCAGTCACGCGCCAGCGTCTCGTCAAGTATCTGCAACGCGTTCAGCGCAGCGCCTTTTCGAAGGTTGTCGCACGATAGCCACAGGTTAAGACCGGTGTCGTGTGCGATGTCCGCTCGAATCCTGCCTACAAACACATCATCAGTGTTCGCCGCCGTGATCGGCATAGGGTAGAGACTGTTCTCAGGCTCGTCCACAACGGTCACTCCGGCCATGCTGGCAAGTGCGCTGCGAGCATCATCCGGGCTGATCGCATCCTGGAACTCCACCGACACCGACTCGCTGTGCGACACCCTGACGGGAACTCGAACGCATGTAGCGGCGAGCCGCAGGTTCGGCACATGCAGGATCTTGCGCGACTCGTTCAGCATCTTCTCTTCCTCTTTGGAGTAACCGTTATCGAGGAAGTCGTCGACCTGCGGGAGGACGTTGAACGCAATCTGGTGCGGATACTGCTCAATGGCGAAGTCAGAGTCACCGAGAATGGCTGAGGACTGGTCGACCAACTCGGCACCTGCAGCGGCTCCAGTTCC
>JANQIZ010000043.1 GCA_028281895.1 Dehalococcoidia bacterium | reverse complement strand
TGAAGGCTTCTTGAGGAACTTCGATGGCACCGATCATCTTGGCGCGCCGCTTCTTTCCCGCTGCCTGCTGCTCAAGGAGCTTGCGCTTGCGGCTTACGTCACCGCCGTAGCACTTGGCCAGCACGTTCTTGCGCATCGCGGAGATGTTCTCTCTGGCGACGATCTTGCCACCGATAGCTGCCTGGATTGGCACCTGGAACATCTGCCTTGGGATCAGCTCTTTGAGCTTGGCGGCGAGCTGTCTGCCCTGCGACTCGGCGTATGAGCGGTGAATGATGAGCGAGAGCGCATCGACAGGCTCGTGGTTCACCAGCACATCGAGCTTCACCATGTTGGACTCCCTCGGCTCGATGAGCTTGTAGTCCAGTGATGCGTAGCCGCTGGTGACCGATTTCAGATTGTCATGGAAGTCGACGAGGATCTCTGAAAGCGGCAGGTCATACTCCAGCAGCACCCTGGCATCCTGGGCGACGTTGTCTGTTCCCTGTGCCGGCTGCAGGTACTCCATCTTCACGTACTCGCCGCGGCGGGTGGTCACGAGCTCCATGATTCCACCGACATAGCGTGACGGCGAGATGATGGTGATATTGACCCATGGCTCGAATATGCGATTCACCTTCTGAGGGTCCGGCAGCTTCGAAGGGTTGTCGACCTCGATAGAACTGCCGTCTGTGAGCTCAACATTGAACGAGACGCTGGGCGCGGTTGCGATCAGGTTCAGGTCGTATTCCCGCTCAAGCCGCTCCTGCACCACGTCCATGTGGAGAAGGCCGAGGAAGCCGCATCTGAAGCCGAAACCGAGAGCAGCGGAAGATTCAGGCTCGAACACAAGCGCCGCATCGTTGAGTTGCAGCTTGGATAGAGCCTCTCGAAGCTCCGGGAAATCGTCGCCTTCAGCCGGATATATACCAGTGAAGACCATCGGACGCTGCGGCCCATAGCCTGGCAACGGCTCACTAGCCGCTCGCCCGGCAGATGTCATCGTCTCTCCGACGCGGCAGTCACGCACATTCTTCAGGCCGGTCGCCACATAGCCAACCTCGCCAACCGAGAGCGAGTCAGCCTTCATCAGAACGGGAGAGAAGTAGCCTGTCTCAAGCGCGTCCGGCTCCACGCCCGTGCCCATGAGACGAACCTTCTCGCCGCTCTTCAATGTGCCGTTTACGACTCTGACGTATGCGACGACGCCTTTGAACTGGTCGTACTTGGAGTCGAAGATCATGGCCTGCAAAGGCGCTTCGGGATCGCCCTGTGGAGGCGGGACCAGCGTGACGATCGTCTCCAGCAGCTCATCGACACCATCGCCTGTCTTGCCGGAGGCGAAGAGGATCTCGCTGTCCTTGAACCCGAAAGCCTGCTTGATCTCATCCGCCACCCGCTCTGGCTCAGCGGCCGGCATATCGATCTTGTTTATGACAGGAATGATCTCCAGGTCGTGCTCAAGGGCCAGATAGATGTTGGCCATGGTCTGCGCTTGGATGCCCTGCGTCGCGTCAACCAGGAGCAACGCTCCCTCACACGCGGCGAGCGAGCGCGAGACCTCATACGCGAAGTCGACGTGTCCCGGAGTGTCGATGAGATTTAGCTGGTAATCGGTTCCGTCTTCGGATGTGTAGGGGAGCCGAATCGCCTGGGCCTTGATCGTGATGCCCCGCTCGCGCTCAAGCGCCATGGTGTCGAGATGCTGATCCGTCATCTCACGGTCGGCCACCGCGCCGGTCACCTGGATGAGGCGGTCAGCCAGTGTCGACTTGCCATGGTCGATGTGGGCGATAATGCAGAAGTTGCGAATTCGGGACTGGTCCATAGACCAATTGTATTTGCAGATTGGCGGCAGAGCATGGCTGTGTCGCGCAGAATCTGCGCCTTTGCCGCTGCCAGCGCTGATCGAGGTGCCACATGTCTGAGGAAACCAGCTACGGCAACATATCTTCCGACGCGGTGGAGAAGGCGACCGGCCGCAACTGGGAATCGTGGTTCCAGATCCTCGATGACGCCAGAGCATCAAAGCTGAGCCATGCGGAGATCGCCAGATGGCTCGGCGAAACCCACATAGAGAGCGGCTGGTGGTGTCAGGCGGTCACTGTCGGATACGAGCAGGCAAGAGGTTTGCGTGAGAAGCATCAGCAGTCCGGCGGATTCTCCGTAAGCGTCAGCAAGACCATCCCTGTTCCGGTCCCGCAGGCATACGCGGCGTGGGTTGATGATGCTGCGCGTTCAGACTGGCTCCCTGACTCGACTGAGATCGAGTTCACGACCGCCAATTTGAACAAGAACCTTCGCTGCACGTGGCCGCCAGATGACTCGCGATTGGTGGTCAGCTTCAATCCGCGTGCCAATGACCGTTGCCAGGTCGTCGTGCAGTGTGAACGGTTGCCTGGCGCTGAGTCGGTCGAGCCGACGCGATCCTTTTGGAAAGATGCGCTGGCCCGTCTCGAATCGCGGCTGACTGCCGGCTAGAGGAGCACTCGCTAGCCTTGCTGTTCCGCGCTGGCGGCAGGATCGGAGCGAACCGCCAGCTTCGACTCGGACACTCGAGGCTCTTCTCCGATTCGCACGAAAGCGACTATCCCGAGGAGCACAGCCATACCTACACCGGATGCGATACCCAGCGCGGTTTGCGTACCCAGCAGCTCGGCAAGCGCGCCAAGCGCAATCATCCCGAACGGACCGAACCCGAACATGATGAAGCGAACGCTGATGACCCGGCTGCGGTATTCGGGATCGGCAGAAAGCTGCATCGTGATCATGTTGGTCACGAAGTAGAGTGTGGCAACTCCTGCCGCCGCTCCTGCTATGAATAGCGATAGCACGAATACCTCGGAGACAGCGAGCGAGAGGATCAACGCTCCGAACAGGAAGCCGCTCACGATCGTCAGTTTCCTCTCGCCAAGCCAGCTGCCAATCGGCACTGAGAACAGCGCGCCGAGCAACGCTCCAAGGCCGACCGAAACCTGCAAAGCGGCAAGGCCACCGGCTCCCTGGTCAAGGACATCCTTCGCCAGGGGCGGCAGCAGAGCGATCCATGTATTGACCGTCAGCACAAGAGCCAATCCGGCAAATAGATACCAGCGCAGCTTCCGATGACTGACGATGTATCCGACGCCTTCACGGATGTTCTGCACAAAGTTGCCACGGCTCGCTATTGGCGACTTCTGCACCGGCCTCAAGCGGGCGAATATGGGGATCGCCGGCAACGAAAGCGCCGCTCCAAGAAGAGCCGCAGCGCCCGTTCCAGCGCTGGTCAGGACCAGTCCGCCGACAAGCGGGCCAAAGATCTGAGCAAGATTGAATATCGCCGGGTTAAGACCAAGAGCAGACCGCTGCAGTCGCGGCCTCACGAGATCGCCAACAAGAGTCTGCCTTGAGGGCGCGTACATAGACGCCGTTATTCCATGGACAGCGGTAAGTGCAAGAACATGCCACGCCTGTACCGCGCCGGACAGCGTGAGGATGGCAAGCCCGGCATATGTGGCGAAGACTATCGACTCACCGATAGCGAGGATGCGCGTCCGTCTAAACCTGTCGGCGAGCTCGCCACCGGGCAGAGTGAAGATGAGCATCGGCGCTATGAACAGCACCGGAACCAGTGAAACCAGCAGCGGCGACGCCGTCAGCTCGTTGACCAGCCACCCGCGAAGCAGCATGTGGACGAAGAACGCCGAGAAGCTGAATGTGGCGGCGATGGTGTAGCGCCGGAACTGGGTGTGGCCCAGCGGAGCCAGCGGTCCAATCTTGCTGATCTCGTAGACCGGTCGATGCAGTCCACTCGTGTGCGGCGCTCGCGGCTTCTTTCGTTTCGGAGGCGCGGCTGATCCGGGAGCGTTACGCAGTCCAGGGAGTCTCAACGGGGCTGACGGGCGGTGGAGGTTAAGGTTCGGTTTCGTAGTTGCGCCTGCCAGCGAGGAGCCGGTGATTTTGTTCCGGATTCAGGGTTGAGTTCGAAAGATCGCTACTCAAGTATCCGCCTGGCGAGGGCCAAATTCCAGACCCGAATTGGTCAATTTCAGGTAACGGTTGGCGCAGTACCCGGTAGCGGTACTACCAGACCCGGGATATCTGCTCGAAGGCGTAGTAGCCAAGCAGCGCGATGATCAGCGACTGAACCGTCTTGCCGACGAACGTGCCGAAGAGGAAGCGGCTCTGGCTGGCACCGGTTAGTCCAGAGAAGTATCCGATGTAGTCGAAGACCGGGTTCGGCACTGCCGCGATGAAGAACGACGCGACGGTGACGTTTCCGCCGTACCACCTGTTCACCCGGACTGTCACCCTGTAGAGCCTCGTGCCGGGATCAGGCTGCGAGCGTTCAGCAAGGCCCGATCCTGCTCGGCCCAGCGCGTAGCATCCTGCCATTCCTATAGTGATCCCCGCAGCAGCGGCAACGGCGAGCAAGAACGGGTTGAGCATCGTCGCGCCGGCAAAGACGAGCGTCATGGTCGGCACCGGCAGGAAGAAGGTCAGGCTCCCAAGAGCGCCGAGGATTATCACTGCGATGTAGCCGAAGCTGATGACAAGCGCAGGGTCGAAAGTGAGGTATCGCTGCAGGATGATGGGAGATGCGATGGCAGCCAGCAGGATCACTGTGCCTGCCCAGCTCGCTAGAGAACGCCTGCGTCTTGCAGGCCGATGCATGACCTGGACCTGGTCAGTTTCGGCAGGCGCAACCACAGGTGTGGGCGCGATGGTTGCCTGCTGCATCTGGTGTCCTCTGATGGCTTCGGATTGAGGGTGACCTTTCCAGTCTGTGGACGCGGATTCATCGATTCAGCACGCGGCTAGGTGGGTTCGGGTGTGGCTTGGGGTTGAGGCGAGGCTTCAGCATGATCTCGCTGCGGCGTGGCAGAATAGTCCGCATGACCACAGTTGCCGCAAACACCACAGCAAGCCCCGCGCTGATTCGCGATCTTCAGCAGGTGGTTGGCGAACCCAACGTCGTGTGGAAGCCCGAAGACCTGCATCTCTACGAATATGACGGTTCGATCGACCGCGCCCGTCCCAGGGTGGTGGTCATTCCCGGATCTGCAGAAGAAGCTGCAGAGTGTGTGAAGGTGGCAAACCAGCATGACGCCTACATCGTCCCTAGAGGCGCTGGAACCGGGCTGTCAGGCGGAGCGATCCCACTCCGGGACTCGGTAGTCATCGGTCTGGCGAGGCTGAATCGCGTCCTTGAGGTCGACACAGACAACCGCGTGGCGATTGTCGAGCCTGGGCTCGTCAACCTCGATCTCTCAAACCATGTGGAGCAGTTCGGGCTGTACTACGCGCCCGATCCATCGTCCCAGAGAGCCTGCACAATTGGCGGCAACGTCGCTGAGAACGCTGGTGGTCCGCACTGCCTTGCGCAGGGCACGACAACCAATCACGTACTGGGCATCGAAGTTGTCCTCGCCGACGGATCGCTCATGTGGCTGGGCGGCCCCGCACGCGAGACCGCGGGCTACGACCTGCGCGGCGCGTTTATCGGCTCAGAGGGAACGTTCGGAATAGTCACCAAGGTCGCCGTGCGACTCCTGCCGATCCCGGAGAAAATCCACACTGTCCTGGCCGCCTTCACGACGCTCGATGCGGCATCGCAGACAGTCTCTGACATCATCGCTGCCGGAATAGTGCCGGCTGCGCTGGAGATGATGGACAGAGTGACTATCGACGCCTGCGAGCCGGTATATCACCCGGGCTATCCGGCCGAGGCCGAGGCTGTGCTGATCGTCGAGCTGGACGGACTGACTGAGTCGGTTGACGAGGGATACGAGATCGTCGAGCGGATCTGCAACGAGAACGGCGCGATGGAGCTTCGCGAAGCATCTGACCCTGCCCGGCGTGCTGACCTGTGGGCTACGCGGAAGGGAGCGATCGGCGCGTTCGGGACGGTCGCCCCGAGCTACTACCTTGTTGACGGCGTCGTTCCCAGAACGAAGCTCCAGGAAGTCATGAGGCAGGTCAAGGCTGTTGGTGACGAGCTGGAACTGACGATCGGCAACGTGTTCCACGCTGGTGACGGGAACCTGCATCCGTGCATCCTCTTCAACGAACGCAACGTCGATGAAGTGAAGCGAGTGATCCAGGCTGGCGAGCGGATACTAGAGATCTGCGTCGAGCACGGCGGAGCGCTATCAGGTGAGCACGGGATCGGGATCGAGAAGCAGGCTTACATGCCGCTCGTCTTCACTGAGGACGACATGGACGCTATGAAGGGTCTGCGTGAGGCGTTCTTGAACCCTCTGCACGGCGATGAGCAGCCAGCTTCGGAGACGGGCTCAACACCTGTCTCTGAGCGATTCAACCCCGGCAAGATCTTCCCCGGTGGCGCCAATCATGGCGAGGCGTATGGCATCACCGAGCACTCGGTCCGCCGTGCACACCGCGGCGACGAAGTTTAGGCAGTAGTCGATCCATTCGCCTCTGGATGATCCGGGGCCGCAGGTGCGTCTATAGCCGTCCTGTAGACTGTCGCTCCCTCAAAAGGAACACAGCGCAACAGGTGGCAAGAGTCGCATGACCTCATCCCGGAAACTCCGTGTCGGAATCATCGGCGCAGGCAGCTTCGCCAACACCCACATGCGGCAGTTCAGCCTGCTCGACAACGTCGAGGTGACAGCTTTCGCTCGCAGGAACTCTGACCGGCTCGCCGAGATGCAGAGCCAGTGGAACGTTCCAAACGGCTACACCGACTATCGCGAGATGCTCGAAGACCCGGATGTCGACGCGGTGGACATCATCACGCCGACCGACCTGCACATGCAGATGGCGGTCGAGGCGGCGAGCGCAGGCAAGCATGTTCTGTGCGACAAGCCACTGGCGCTGACTGCGAATGACTGCCAGGCGATGCTCGATGCTGCAGAATCTGCCGGTGTAATCCACTCCACAAACTTCAACCAGCGCGGCAACACGGCCGTCGGCCGCATGAAGCGATACATCGACGACGGCTTCATCGGCGGCCTCATCCACGCCAACATCTGGTGGGGAATGACCAACCAGCACGCGACGCGTCCTGAGGTTCTCTCGTGGCGCTTCAAGCCCGAAACCGGCGGCGGCACAGTCTATGAGCTGATCCACGTTTTCGATATGGCGCGTTTCCTTGGCGGTGAGGTCTCTCGAATCACGTCGGTCCTTCACACTGCGGATAAGCACCGACCGTTCACTGACTTGCCGGAAGGTATGGATGTGGAGGTTCCAGACTCCTCGGCGTTCCTGTTGGAGTTCGAGAACGGCGGCTACATGGTCGCTCACACGAGCTTCGTCACGCGCATGGTCGAGCCGGATGGCACGACGTTCGCACGTATAGAGGTTTCAGGAACAGGCGGAGTGATTCACACGGATGGCCGTCACGGATTGAAGGGCTACTCAGGCGACGCCCGCGGCCAGCTTGCAGAGCTTGAGCCCGGCCCTGCGTATCCCCAGCCTTACGAGCGATTCGTCAACGCCTGTCTGGCCGGCGATCAATCGCTGGTCGAGACCAGTTTCTACGACGGGCTCAAGGCCGCAGAGATTGTCGATGCTGCATACAGGGCATGGGAATCGAAGTCATGGGTGAGCGTCGGCAGCTGACCAAACCTTCCCGGCGAGCATAGTTAGCGTTTCGACGCTATGATCTGGCGGCGCCGGCTGCCCGACTCCTCGTCAGCCTCGCATCTGCGCAACACACCCGGAGGTGAACTATCCCGATCGAATACGTGAAACTCGGACGCACCGGAGTCAAGGTTTCGAACATCTGCATCGGAACCGACAACTACGGCAACGAGTTTGGATGTGATGAAGAGACCGCGCACGCGATCCTCGACAGAGCGCTCGATTACGGCATCAACTTTGTCGACACCTCGGACTCCTACTCCGATGGCAACTCCGAGACGATCATCGGATCCTACTTCCAGAAAAGTGGCAGGCGCGACGACGTGGTGCTGGCCACGAAGTTCCGCTCGAAGGTTGGCCACGGCGTCAATGACGTTGGCGCATCTCGCTACCACATCGTCCGCGCCGTAGAGGCGTCGCTGAAACGACTTCAGACCGACAGGATCGACCTGTACTACTGCCACTCATGGGACGACGAGACGCCGGTCGAAGAGACGCTGCGTGCGCTGGATGACCTGATGAGGCAGGGCAAGATCGTCTACGCGGGCTGCTCGAACTTCCCGACATGGGT
>JANQIZ010000034.1 GCA_028281895.1 Dehalococcoidia bacterium | reverse complement strand
CAACCGTTGTGATCGGCCGCTTGGACGCATCATACCATCGCTGTTCACGCAGGAAACCCGCAGAGAGGTTGATGTCCTGCGGATCGATGGCAATATCTGTCGCGTACACGAGCCCGCGAACGCTGTAATAGTCGCGCTCGAGATGCCCGGTCGACGAGCCGGCGAGGTTGGAGACCGCGTCGTTCTGCAGATCGCTCACCAGCGTCGCGTAATCGCCGCCTCTCAACGTCGCCCGTTCGGTGACGCGGCCGATGTTGTCGTACAGCATTGCTTCCGCGGTGCCGTCCTGGGCGGTCGTCTCCCATGCGGTCTGGGTGTCATGGTCTGCGCTGAAAGTCATCCGCAGCCGGCCGCGCCAATCGAAGACCGATACCCGATCTCTGGGGAGATCCGCCGAGGATGGCGCGGGGTAGAACCGGACGAGTGTTTGGCGTCCATCCCCTGCAGTCGAGACAGGATCGCCATTGACTATGGCGTGGTCGTAGAAGATCTGTTTCCTCAGCGTGAGGCTGCCGCCATCTTGGCCAGAAAGCTCACGGATCAGTCTGTCCTGGTCATCGTACTCATTGACGATCACGCGTCCTGTTGGGTGGATCGTCTTGGTGGCACGCCCGCGGGCGTCGTACGAGAACTGTGTCAGTTCGACACCAACATCGGGATCGAGGGCGTTGATCCTGTTCCACTCGCGTGCCTCGGTCAGCAAGCGGTTCTGGGAGTACGAATAGGAAGCTCTGCCTTCCTCGGTGCCCAACGTAATCTCGTTGACCTGCCCCTGGGATCCTTCCGTGACAGCAGCTGCGCTGTACGAACCGCGCCGGATAATCTGCAGTCCTGCATCGGTCCATGTCCTGACCACCGGCCCGGACAACTCGGCCGTCGGCGCGTCGAGCACATGGGGTATCTCGGTCTGCGTGAAGTACCTGAGCGACGACGTGCGTGGCGTCAACGACCCAGTGGTGCCCGGATCGAGGAACTCAACGTGCTCCAAGGATCGGAGCACGTTGGTGCGCACGCCCGTTTCACCGGTCGCGGACACAATGCGACCGGCCGCATCGAGGACGCCTGTCGTCTCGATCTCAAGGGCACCGTTCTTCTTCTTGGTCGAGAACGGAACATCGGCAGGCGAATCGTGCGTCATCGCTCCGACTTGTAGCTGGTAGTCACGGATCGTCTGCGATCCATCCGCATGCGTGATCGTGACAAGACGGCCCTTGGTGTCATAGCTCTCGGTAGTTTGAACAGATCCACCAGGACCGTGCTCGCTCGCGCCCTCTCGATCAACGGATGTGGTCTTTGTCTGGATCGCCCGGTTGGCAGGAACTCCAGCGCTATAGAGCGTGTAGCTATAGTCGATCTCCGTCGGAGAACCGACGGGGTCGGGGTATGCCTGCTCGTGACGGACGAGGTCCCTGCGACCGCTGACGCTGGCGGCATCCCAGTAGACATAGTCCTTGGTTTTTATGTTTGAGCCGCTTGTCCCCCGCTGGACACCCTGGCGTTCAACGTAGCCATCCGAGTTGTACTCGTACCACTCGATGAGCCCGTCATTCTGTCGAAATGTGAACGCGTCAAGCATGTTGAGCGCGTTGACTTGTGAGAACGTCCCGGTTCCAGACGGAGCGGGGGATGAATACGATAGCAAGCCGGTGGCGCTGTCGATGCTGACATCCGAGATCGAGCTCGGGTGGTAGACCTCGGCGCGCAGCAGGTCCCCCAGGTCTATCTTGTGGACTGTGTTCCAGGCCAGGTCTCGGCCGTTAACCGTCTCTATCGAGCCGTCGGGGTTGAGTGCTTCGATCCTGTTTGCGACAGTGAATGCTGTCTCGATCTTTCGGTTCGCGACACGGAGTCCACCGTTTGGGGTCGAGAAGGTATCCCAGCCGTTGAGTAGCTTCTGGCTCTCATTCCATGAGTATCGCCTGCGCTCGGGCGTCCATACACCGGGGGCAGCCTCTGTCCACTCTGTGATCTCGGTAACAGTGGAATCACGAAAGGTGACGATCGTCAAGGCGTCGAAGACCGCGTTCCCAAATGTCAGTGTCGCCTGATACAGCCCGTCACGAAAACGCTGGCGGCCGTAGTTGTATGTCATCTTCAGCCGAGATCCACTACCCGGTCCGCACCCGCAGTCGCCCTGAAGGATCTGTTCCTTGACCTTGAACGTCATCGATCCCGACGCAGAAAAGCCACGGGTCGGATCTGAATCCGAATGGCCGTAGTAAGAGGTGATCTTCGAACTGAGATCCTCGAGGGTGCCCTCCAGGCCGATGGGGGTCAGGCTGTCCGAGACGTTCAGTGACATCACGTACTCGACGCCGTCTTCATAGTCTTTGATGGGGTCAGATGAGCCATGTATCGCGGCCCAGTGCTCCGCGAGGTGCTGCATCTGCTTGGGGTCAAACTGATGACTCAGCATCCCTATCGCGTCATTGGGATCGCCACCCCAACTTACAGATTGGTTATATCGAAGGTGTGTAAACCGCTTGTGGTACCGCAGCCCTTCTGCGTAGCCGGTCGGCAGGACCTCCCCTATGACGGGCGCGTTTATGAGATCGCCCTGCTCGACGAGGACGAGCGCGTTGTGGACGATCGGGACTGGCGTGCCGCCGCCTCCAACGCCGTAGTCTGCGACGTGATGCCAATAAGCCAGATCGTCACTTCGATACGTGTATCTAACGTACTGAGTGGGAACCAAGATGAGGCTGCCGACACCGTGGCGATAGGGTCGGAGGACTGTTGCACTCC
>JANQIZ010000010.1 GCA_028281895.1 Dehalococcoidia bacterium | reverse complement strand
GCCCTGGTCTTCACAGCCGACGGGCAGAGCGGTATGAAGAGCTACGACACCCTTCGAGGCCGGTACGACATCGTGTTCCAAAAGGGCGCAGCCACGCTGGTGGTCGATTCGGTGGATGGCACAGGTAATCGCGTCGACATTGAGAACATCGCAGCCGAGCTGACCATCAACTATGGCCTGGAAGAGAGCCCAATTGAGATCAGGACCAGCGATGGATCGGCCGGAACTGCCGGGGGACTGGTCGACGCTCTGCTTGGCCAGACCGGCGCGCGGGTGCACAGCGTTCTGCGAGGCAAGTACGACATAGTAGTGAAGTCGGAGGTGTCAGAAGAGTCGACGCAGCCTGGACCAGTCAGGATCTATGACCAGATCGACTGCTCTAACGGCGCTTGCGGGCTTGATCTCGAAGGTCTTGATGTACCTGATCAGTGCGCTGGAGATTTCTGGCAGACGTTCTATTCGGGCGTCACCGGAGACAGGCAGATGTTCTCTCACAGGCTCGCTTGCACCCTCTTCTTCGTACAGGAGCCACGGTTTCAGCCGTCGCACATGAGTGCCCCTGAGCCACTCTCGAGTCTAGAAGGATCATCCGGCGACTTCACCATCTCTCCCGGGCGGGGCATGGCACAGCACTCGCTCTTCCTCGGTTCCAGTCCCGGAGGGGACGACATCGTATCCTGGGACAACCTGCTCTGGAAGACATTTGAGCTGAGCAACCTGCCCACAGACGGGCGAACCATCTATGTGGTTCTCAAGTCCTCAGACAGCTCTGAATCCAACGTCTTCTATCAGCGCTTCACCTACACCGCGGCAGGTAGCTGATCACTGCCTACGTTCGTGGTGATAAGCGGTAATGTCGTTTTGTCTACTCCCTTCCGGATCCGGGTGCCCGCTTGCGGGTGCAGGCTAAGCGGGATTCTTCTGCTCCTTCTCATGGATCGGGAGAGGGTTGGGGTGAGGGTCGTTCAGACCTGAGTGGACAGGTGATCTCCCAAGACGAATAGCCCTCCCTCTAGCTCCCTCCCAATATGGGAGGGAGGATGGCACTCGCACTTTTTGTCATCCCGAACGAATGTGAGGGATCTGACCGTGCATGCATTGTGACAAGTGCTGCATTTACTCCCTCTCCCTGCGAGGGAGAGGGTTAGGGAGTGGGTGGCCTTCTTCGTCATTCTGAACTTGATTCAGAATCTCTCGGTGACTGTGGGAGTACGGTCAGATCCCTCCACTTCGGTCGGGATGACAAACAGGTCGCAAGCCCGGTCTCAGAGAGGAGCGTGTTCGACTCGTCATTCCGGACTTGATCCGGAATCTCCTGAAACGAGTGATAGGGAGATGCTGAATCAAGTTCAGCATGACGAACTCGACCCACCCTCTGACTCCCTCCCTGACCAGGGAGGGAGAAAGCAGTCCCTGCATGGGGTAACAAGAGGCACGGTCAGAATCACAAACGACCTGCATTTGAGATAACAGCCGTTCGTGCTCTAGTCCGCCAGGCCTGTGTCCGGCACTGACGCTGTGCCCGGAGCCACCTCTCCAACCTGTCTGTGCGGCTTGATCTCATCCCACCTGGGAATGAGCAGCCGCCTGGTTGGCTCAAGCAGCACGATCGACGCCGCTCCTGCCAGGCTGAAGATCGCAGACAGCCATATCGCCCATGTGTACGAGCCGGTGATGTCGAAGACCATTCCCGGCAATACGCCTCCAAGCGCCATGCCTAGACCTGCGCCCAGCAGCTGCCATCCGTAGGTCGGGCCCATAGGCACGTGTCCGTAGTACTTGCGGTTGATGACAGGGAACACTGTGCCCTCACCGCCATAGGGGATCGCCCACACGACTGCGAACAGGTAGAACTCCCATGCGGAGTCGGCGAAGAGCAGCATCAGCACCAGCGCGCCCTGGCCGAAGAATGACCAGAACATCGTTCCCTTTGCGCCGATCCTGTCACCGAGTATCGGTGTGATGAACCGGGAGGCGATGCTTGTGACAGCGATGGTCGTAAGCACGCCTGCTGCCACAGGGAACGAGATGCCGCGGTGCACAGCCATCGGCACGATGCCGACCAGTATCACCGCATGGCCGACGCAGCCAAGGAAGTGGATGTTGATCAGGTTCCAGAAGCCGTTGGTGCGGTAGATAGCGCCCTGGTATCGGTGCGAGTTCTTCTTGAAATCGGCGCCGCTTGTGACCAGCGGCTTGTCGCCTTTCAGCCAGCCATACGCCTGTCTGCCAGCCTGCTCAGGAGTGTTCTTGAAGAAGATCAGAAGAGAGCCGAGCATGACGGTTCCGCCAACGCCGATGATGATCATCGTCTGGCTCCAGCCGAAGCCATCGATCAGCAGCGCAACGACCTGGACCATGATGGCCGGGCCAAGGCTCCACGAAACCATCGCCACTCCCATTGCCATGCCAAGGTGCCGGCGGAACCATGCGGCGATCGCTGGCACTGCGGGCACAAGGAACAGAGCCTGAGCGGTGCCGAACACCAGTCCGTATGCGATGTGGAACTGCCACAGCTCTGTGACCTGGGAGGTCCACATCATCCCTGCGAAAAAGAGGATGACTCCGGCGAACATCGTCGCTCGCGCTCCGTAGCGAGTCGCCATCCATCCGGCCACAGGAGAGAGGAGCGCTGTTGCGATCGACATATATGCGTAGGCGAGCCCGATGGCGCCGGGGCTCCAGCCGAAGGCGTCTTCAAGCGGATTGACAAGGACGCCGAATGCCATGCGTATCGCCGCGCCGAGCATCTGCCCTGCCGAGGCTATGAACACAATCAACCAGGCGTAGTGCCTGATCGTGTGCCCTTCCGGCATTCTCATCATGCTCTGCATTCTTTGTCCTGTGTTCGGTCTAGTGGATCGGGCAGACGGTGATCAGGCCGTCTTCCCACCAGTCGCCCTGGGCTTCGTGTCCAAGAGCATCGCTTCTCGCATCGATACGATCGGTTGCGAACCATGCTCCGAAGAAGACCAGCACCGCAAATGTGAACACGATGCTGCCACCCAGCAGCGCAAGTCCGGTCCATGGACGGCGACGTGCGTCCACGACCTCCCATGTGGGGGAATCGAGATGCTCCTGCGTTGTCGAGGATGACTGCATCGGGCCAGTTTAGCTCGCGTTTATGTGCAACTGTCACTGAAAAGAGGCGCAACCATCAGATCGGTCAGGTCAAGTCATGGGGCGTTTGTGAGTTGGATTGCCTAGATCACGTCGAGCGCCAGGAGACCGGCGAGTATGAACATCAGTGCTGCCATCGCCACGTCTATGCGGCTTGCAGCGGCTCTGATGCGATCAGCGAGATTCGAGGATGTGGCCAGCAGGGCTATGACTGCATACCACCCCATGTCTATGAACATCCCCATCGCGGCGATGCCCAGTAGAACGGGGACGGCGACGTCGGTGTCGATGACCGGTGTGAGTATTGCGATGAGCCATGCGAGGATCTTCGGATTGAGGAATGCGATCAAGAATCCCTCTGCGAAGCCTGCCCGGCCTCGAACGGGCTGAACCTCGGCATCGGTGTCCTCAGGTTGGGCCTTGAGCGAACTCTTGAGGTACGCGAATCCGAGGTAGATAAGCAGCGCGACGCCTGCCCATCGCACGATCTCGGCGAAGGAGTCGTTTGAGGCGAGAACACCTGCGAGGCCAAGGGTGGCGATGAAGGCATAGATGCCGAAGCCGATGCCGTGGCCGACGGCGGTCAGGACGCCCTGCCGCCTGCCACCTGCGATGCTGTTCCTGAGCACGACCGCCAGCGACGGTCCCGGGCTCATGGCGCCAAGAACGAATACCGGAATGAGTGGAAGGAACGTGTCCATTTATCATGCCGTCGCGCTGCCTCGCCTGGCTGGCGACGGCGCCATCTCTAGACGCCTGGCGTGCCGAACTCTTCTCGCAGCTCAGCAAAGATCTTCTTCAGGCCACCGGTGCCGAAGGACATGGGACTGCCGATGTTCATCACGTTGTAGCCCTCGCGCATCCAGCGGTGTGCGTCTTCCGGGTCTGCGAACGTTGTGCCGAGCGCCTTATCGGTCTTCTTAACCTTCGCAGCGAGATCGACCATGATGTTCTCGACCTTGCTGAAGTGAACATCTCCGCCTCCACCGAAAGAGGCAGATAGATCGGCTGGTCCAAGGATCAGCAGCTCAAAGCCGTCCAGCGCCAGTGTATCGTCGATCTTCTCCCAGGCCTCGGCGCTCTCCATCTGCAGCGCGAGCACCGTCTCGGAGTTCGCCTGTCGGACGATCTCGAGTGGATCGATTCCGAGAAAGCCTGCGAAGAACGGAGCGATGCCACGCGATCCCTGCGGCGGGTACTTCGCAGCCTCGATCGCCGCGGCCGCCTCTTCCGGGTTGTCCACTTGCGGCACCATCACGCCCACGGTTCCTGCGTCATATGCACGCTTGATGTCGCCCGGCTCATTCCACGGGATTCTCAGAATCGGCGCCACCCCCGCGAGCCTTGCCTGCAGCAGCACGGGATAGATGGTCTCAAGCCCCCAGGGCGAGTGCTCCGAGTCGATCCATGACCAGTCGCAGCCCGTGGCATAGGTCTGGGCCGCGATGTGGGTCATGGGCGCAGGGAGGCTGGTGCCAAGGACCGCTTTGCCCGTTGCCATCTTCTGGCGAAAGTTGCTGGGGTAGACACCGCTCATGTGATCACCTTTCTGGGAGACGCAGCCGTCCGGATTGGGCACCCGGACTGGGCGGACGTGGGCATGTTAATCCCAGCGCGGCATGGCAGCAATGACGCCGTGTGCTGGCAGTGAAGGTGACGAGTGCGAGGGCCTGCGGCTGGCTACTGGACGAACCTGTAGATGCCCGGTGAGCCGCCTCGCACCAGGACATACACCTCGCCATCGAGCGTCTGGCCGAATGCAGGAATCAGCAGCGATGCGTCCATGACCATGGTGTTTTCAAGCACTTCGCCGTCTTCGTAGTAGAGAGCCCAGATGATTCCGCTGCAGAAATCGCCGTAGAGATAGGCGCCTTCAAGCTGAGAGATGCGAGTTCCGCGGTAGACGTAGCCCCCGGAGATGCTGCAGCCGAAGTTGTGGGGATAGCTGACGACCGGGTCGATCAAGCCAGGCTGGTCGCATCCTGCTGCTGGTTCGAAGCAGTCTTCCGCCTCTTTGATTCTCCAGCCATAGTTTCCGCCTTTGACGATCAGATCGACCTCTTCGAGGGCATTTTCACCAACATCCGCTGCCCATAGATCGCCGGTGAGCAGATCGAACGACATGCGCCAGGGGTTGCGCAGTCCGTATGCCCAGATCTCAGGCGCTCCACCTCCGTCGACAAAAGGATTATCAGGTGGGATTCCGTAGGGCTCACCTTCGACATCCACGTCAATTCTGA
>JANQIZ010000390.1 GCA_028281895.1 Dehalococcoidia bacterium | reverse complement strand
CTTCACATCGAGGAGGCCGCTGCACGTTGACAACCCAGACGCTCTCAGCCGGCGTTCCAGACCGGCTGGATGCTGAGCTACTCGCGCTCGAATCAGAGTCGATACACATCATCCGCGAGGTCGCTGCCGAGTTCGACCGGCCGGGCCTTCTGTTCTCAGGCGGCAAGGACTCGATCGTCATGCTGCACCTGGCGGTCAAGGCTCTCAGGCCCGCCAGACTGCCCTTTCCTATCGTCCACATAGACACCGGACACAACTTTCCAGAAGCGATCGAGTATCGGGATCAGGTCGCCGAGAAGCTGCGCGTTGAGCTGATCGTGGGATCTGTGCCAGAGGCTATCGAGTCTGGACGCATCCCCCCAAGCTCAGATCCCGGCGGCTCCAGGAACCGGCTGCAAACGCCAGTGCTGCTCGATGTGATCAGGGAGAACAAGTTCGGCGCGCTGTTCGGCGGAGCACGGCGTGATGAAGAGCGCGCTCGCGCGAAGGAACGCGTCTACTCGTTCCGTGACGAGTTCGGGCAGTGGGATCCCAAGAACCAGCGGCCAGAGGTATGGAACCTCTACAACGGCTTCATCAACCCCGGTCAGCACATTCGCGCATTTCCTATCTCCAACTGGACCGAGTTGGACATCTGGCGATACATCGCCGCCGAGAAGATCGAGATACCTTCGATCTACCTTGCACACGAGCGCGAAGTCTTTGAGAGAGACGGCATGCACATGGCTGTGTCTGAGTTCCTGCAGCCCGAGCCTAATGAAGAGCGCAGGGTGATGTCTGTGCGGTTCCGGACGGTCGGTGACATGACGAGCACCGCGGCGGTACCGTCTGAGGCGGTGACGATTGACGAGGTGATGGCGGAGATTGCGGCTACGCGTACCTCTGAGCGCGGCCAGTCTCGGGCAGACGACCGCACGTCTGAGGCGGCGATGGAAGACCGCAAGCGCGAGGGCTATTTCTAGTGGAATTGCTGCGAATCGCGACCGCGGGCTCGGTTGATGATGGCAAGAGCACCTTGATCGGCCGACTGCTCTTCGACAGCAAGTCGATCCTTGATGATGTCCTTGTGGCCGCGGAGTCTGCCAGCCGCGTGCAGAGCGACGAGTACCTGAATCTTGCGCTGCTGACAGACGGCCTGCGCGCTGAGCGCGAGCAGGGAATCACGATCGACGTCGCGTACCGCTACTTCGACACTGAGAAGCGCAAGTTCATCCTGGCCGATACTCCCGGCCATGTGCAGTACACCCGCAACATGGTGACTGGCGCATCAACCGCTGACGTGGCCCTGGTGATCATCGACGCGCGCAACGGAGTTGTGGAGCAGTCGCGCAGGCACGCCGTCATCGCTGCGCTGCTCGGCATCAAGCACATCGTTGTCTGCGTCAACAAGATGGACCTCGTCGGCTTCGAAGAGTCGGTATTCACCCCGATCCGGGCCGAGATGGAGACGTTCCTCGCTCAGTTGAACATCGGGAGTTCGCACTATGTGCCGATCTCAGCGCTGAATGGCGACAACGTCGTGGAGCCGTCGGAGCGCATGTCCTGGTATTCGGGAGATCCTCTTCTCAAGCATCTTGAAGAGGTGGAGATCGCGGCAACGCCGCTTGAAGACAGTTTCCGCATGCCTGTGCAGTATGTGATTCGCCCGCACACGAGCGAGTACCACGACTATCGCGGCTATGCCGGGTCGGTGCGAAGCGGCAGCGTGAAGGTCGGCGACACGGTGGCCATTCTGCCGGCTGGCAAGACATCGACTGTGACGACGATCGAGACGCCGAGCGGACCGGCTGATGAGGCTGCATGGCCCACGGCTGTCACGCTGCAGCTTTCCGATGACATCGACATCTCTCGCGGAGACCTGATCTGCGCTGCTGATGGAGTGCCGAGGGTGACGCAGGAGTTCGATGCGACGGTCTGTTGGATGAGTGAGAACACGGAGCTCCGGCCGGGCTCAATGCTCCGCATCAAGCACACCACTCGCTCAGCGCGCGCAATGGTCACCGCGCTTCACAGCAAGATCGATGTGGCTACTCTGGGTGTCGATCAAGACTGCCAGTCGCTGGCTCTCAACGAGATCGGCCGCATCTCGATCAAGACGAGCGCTCCCATCGTGTACGACGACTACACAGTCAACCGCGTGACCGGCAGCTTCATCCTCGTTGCCGAGGGAACGAACGAGACGATTGCCGCAGGGATGATCGGCGACCCGGACTTCGGCGACTTCTAGTCCAGTCCGTCTTCCCAGAGAGACGGTCACAGCAAGTCGTGCTTGCCGCGTCCGCTGACAGTCGAAGTCTCGGCTAGCTCTTGTCGAGAAGCTCCACGTAGAAGGTGATCGTAGCGCCGGGCGGAATCACGTTGCCCGAGCCTCGATCACCGTACGCCAGCTCGGGCGCGATCTCGAGAACCCGCGTGCCACCGACCTTCATGTCGCCGATGCCAACCTGCCAGCCTTCGATCAGGTTCGAAAGCGGGAACTCGATCGGCCCTTCGTCGGCATACGAGGTGTCGAAGATGCAGCCGCTCTCAAGCCATCCTGTGTACTCAACCGATACCAGGTCGGCCGGCTCCGGTGATGCGCCTGTGCCAGCGACAACATCGTAGAAGCGCACACCTTCAACGAGTGTCTCGAAGCTGTCGAACTCGATCTCTGAGAACTGCGGAGCCGAGTCAGGCTGCGATCCGTTCCGGCACTGCGGCGGGTAGACCACCGTACCGCCTGCGACAGCCGTCTCACGAACGGACTCCGCTTCGGCAGTAGCTGTTGCGATCTCTGCCTGCACAGTCGCCTGGGCGTCAGCCAGTGTGATGCGCTCGATCAGGTCGACATGGAAGATGAGGGTCGCATTTGGCGGAATGCGCGGAGGGAAGCCGATCTCGCCGTAGCCCATCGACGGTCCGATCTCGATCACCCTCGTCCCGCCAACCTTCATGTCAGAGAAGGTGCGCTGCCAGCCCCTGATCACGTTAAGCACCGGGAACGTCGTGGGACCTTCGTTCGGGTACGAGGTGTCAAACATGCAGCCATTGGGCAGCCAGCCTGTGTACTCAACCGATACAGCATCGGCAAGGGCGGGCGTCTCTCCAGTGCCTTCCTCGATGTCATACGACCTCAAGTCGGTCTCTTGCTGCTCCATTCGGGAGAAGTCGATCTCGTCGAATGACGGAGCATCAGCAGGCTGGACATGGTTGATGCACTGTGAATCAGAGACTGTCGGCTGGATCTGCGGCAGAGACTGGTCACCCGGTGACGGATCTGAGCCGCTGCCACGGCAAGCGACTATCGCGACCGTTATCGCCGCAAGTACGAGTGGAATAGCCAGCCTGATGGAGGCGGAGCGAGGAATTCGAGAGCGGACTGTTCGCATACTTTGTGGACTCTGAGATGTTGAGATCAACTGAACGATTTGGCGGTTGGCGATTAGCCGATTCCAGCCTTGCTTCTGAACTGCTGAAGGCCTGCGCCAACCCAAGGTAGCACTGACACCATGAACAGCTTCACACCAAGGTCTACGAAGTGAGCCACGTTTTCGGTTGTGGCGAGCGTGCCTGCGGTGCGGCCTGACTTGACGATTTTCTCGATCGAGCCGTCGATCTTGGCCTGGACATCAGGATGCCCGATGTTGCCGATGTGGCCCATAGATGCCGCAAAGTCTGACGGTGCGACGAAGAACGCATCGATGTGGTCGACCTCGAGAATCTCATCGAGGTTGTCGTAGGCCGCTATATCCTCGATGAGCACGATCAGAGACGTCTCATCATTGGCCTTCTGGAAGTAGTTGTCTACGGCATAGCCCTGGCGGCTCGTGAACAGCCCTCGCTGGCCAGCCGGGGCAAACTTGCCGCCCTGCACAACGTTCTCAGCCTCAGCCTTAGTGTTGATGTGCGGAACGACTATTGCCTGCGCGCCGCGGTCGAGCGTCCTGTAGATCAGCCCCTGGTCGTTCCTGTTCACCCTGGCGACAGATGTGATGCCCCAGATATCGCAGGCTCGTGTCAGATTGCCCATTTCGGCAGCGTCCGACGCGCCATGCTCGCCTTCCAGCCATGCGCCATCGAAACCGAGAGGGCCGATAGCGTCGATGTCGTCGGGATGAGTGAAGCCGCTGCCGATGATGGCTATCTCTCCGGCTGCCAGCTTTCTCTTGATGCGGTTAGGTCGTAGTTCCATTGGGCGTGGTCCTGCGGGCTGCCGGCGAATCCGTGATTCGCGTGTGAGAGGCAAATGCCCGCATGTCATACAGGTGCGCCGACTCGCAGTCCGGGCCGGCAGTGGGGAATTCTATCGACTATCGACGATGCGCGTGCGTGAAGGGTCTCGCAGGATCAGGCGGAATCCCGTTCATCGTCATCGGAGTTCTCGCGGTCAGCGCTGAGGTCGGCGATGTTGCTGTTGATCCCCTCGACCGCCTCGAGCATAGCGCTCAGTTGATCGGCCACTTCCCGCATCTCCGCGATGTCCAGTCCGCCAGGCTGCGATACAGGCTCGCTCGACTTCTTTGCTGGAGCTTCGGGACGTTCAGTCTCATCGGAATCACGGTCATGCGCTGAAAGCAGTTTTTCGATGCTTGCGGAGACCGAGTCTTCAGGATCGACCTCTAGCTCATCAGAGGATTCTTCATCGTGAGAGTCGAGCGGTGCGGCTTCAGTATCGCCAGAATCTGCAGAAGCAGAATCGATAACTGCATTGAGGGCCTTCGCAGATTCGAGAATCCCTGCGATCTCGGCGTCATCCACCTCTTCGACAATGGGACCTTCCACCGAGCCCTCCGCGGCAATCAGGTCTGCCATCTTCAGGATCTCGGCTCTGTGGCCTTTCGCCTCATCCTCATCTTCTTCTTCAACCTGTTCAGGCTCTTCTGACTGCGCGGCTCGGATCGACTCCTGCTCTGTGCGCTCCTTCTGCTTCCTCGCGTTGTCCTCTTCCGAGGCGTGCTCTTCCGGGAACCAGAGCGACATCGCAGTGAGGCCAAGGATGTCGGCCTTCTCAGAGAGGCTGAGACCGAGTTCTTTGACGAAGAGATGCAGGTTCTGGGCATATGTCGCGCCCTTGGACCAGAGCGCGTTCGGGAAGTTGGAGCCCCACACACAGCGATCCGGCCCGAAGGCATCGATCACTCGCTTCAGCGGGTCGTGCATATCGGGGAACG
>JANQIZ010000339.1 GCA_028281895.1 Dehalococcoidia bacterium | reverse complement strand
GTGAAATCTGCGCCGAACTGGGCGCGCCCCGTGACCTTGTCGGCGCCGTCTACCTTGTCATGATTCTTACCGAAACCGTCGAAGGTAAGGCCGTCTGAGTTCGTGCGGCGTGGAGATTGCGAGGGAGTGGTGACCATGGAACCTCTCGGTTATCCGCGTTACGGATGGTGCGAAAGCTGAACGGATGGCCGCAAATCTACCAGATAGATGTCCGGTGGCACCTCAGTGAAGCCCAATCACTTCCTGGTTCGCTCAGTGAACTCCTCATGAGGCGGGACGTCTTCTCCAACGACCCAGAGCCAGTAGTAGATGCCCATCGGCCCCATGAACTTGAACTGCTTGCGGATGTCATCCATGAGCTCGTAGAAATCACCGAACGAGCGCAGGTAGTTTCGAAAGCCATCGTGCTCTTCATCGAGCTCGATCATCTTCTGCGCGTTGCCTGAGATGGCCGCAAGTTTGCGTTTATTACGGATCACCCGAGTATCGTCGCCCAGCGCCTCGATCTTCTCTGGTCCGTACGCCGCTATCGCCTCCACCTGGAAATCGTCAAGAGCCTCTCTGATGCCTGGCCACTTCGATTCCACTACTTTCCACGACATTCCGCTCTGGAAGACGGCCTTGGTCTGTATCTCCAGGTAGTCACTCAGTGACTCTGGCTTTATGCGAGGAGGCGCTCCCTGTTCTGACGGCATCATGTTCTCCTGTCCGTTTCGCTGAAATCGAACTTAACCGCGACCGGCAGCGCGGTCTGCCTCCACTCAGTCAGGTCGCCTTCATAGTCCAGCTGATACTTCTCGAAAAGCAGATCCCTGGCCAGCGAGTCTTCTTCGCTCGACGTCTCGATCGTACTTGCCGTGCCGGAGTAGGTTTGGCCGTCGATCCTCACGTTGACGGCCGGGTGATTTGCGAGGTTGCGAACCCAGTCGGACCGGTCCCTGTTGCCAGATAGCATGTACAGAGTTCCATCGCTCAGCGCGAATCATATCTCGATCTCATGAGGACGCCCGCTAACGCGCCCTTTGGTCGTCAGGTAGCAGTACTGCTCGCTAGCGTTGTGATCGAACTGTTGTCGGGTTGCCATGTCGTATTTCCCGTTCGCGTTGCACTGAATCGACGAAAGCTACCGTCTGAATTCGACATCGGTCAGTCCGGACCGGTGGCGTTCCAACCTTCAGGCAACGGCCATCGTCTTATTCCGTCCCGTGGGATGTAGCCAACGACTTGCTTAGCGTGCTCAAGATCGCGGAACCTTGTGAAGTTGTCTGAGACCCCGAACACGACATCGAACCTGATGCTGTCGGGAGCTTCGACGCAGCGCCTCACAACCTGTGCCGCGTCTCTATGGCTGAGGTAGACGGCCGCTTCTCTTGCATTCGCAGGCCTGTCCTCTTCTCTGACGCGCCCGAGGCGTATGCAGATCACCGAGATGTCGCTCTGCTCAGTGAGCGATCTGCCAAGATGCTCGCCAAAGAGCTTCACGGCTCCGTAGGCGTTGTCAGGCCGCGCTGAGTCGAGATGAGTCAAGACGGGATGCGGCTGTGGAATATCTGCCAGGCGAGCCTCGGTCATGGCGAGGAACGGCTCATCAGTCTCGTAAGCATGCATGGTCGAGCCTGAGCTGCCGAAGATTATTCGCCTTGCGCCTGCTTTCCTTGCTGACTCAAACACGTTATATGTGCCGCGGGCGTTGACCTCCATCTGCTGACGGCCGTCAGATCCAAGGTATGCGGCCATGTGCACAACGGTGTCCACGCCTTCAAACGCAGGCTGGATCGCATCAAAGTCCGTGATGTCGGCGGTGAATGTTTCGAAGCCTTCAACAGGGCGGCGATTGAGCGCACGCACGTTGTGATCTCTCGCCAGGTCTCTGCCAGCGATTCCGCCGATGATGCCGCTCATGCCGGTCACGAGAACCGTCTTGCGTTGCTCAGCCACCGCGCACCTCCCCGAAACCGTGCTGCGCCGCCGAATCGATCGGTGTGAAGCCAAGGTCGTTGTTCGCATTCGACCAGTCACGGTAGTTGAGCGGATTGTCGGAGACTGTGAAGTAGACGCCGTACTTGAGAGATGTCGGAGCTTCGACAGCTCGGCGGATCATCTGGATGATGTCGCGGTGACTGCACCAGACGACGGCATTGCGCGGATTCAGCGGCACATCTTCGATCTCCACCTTGCCGACTCGAATGCAGATGACCGAGAGATCGCTCGATTCTGTGTAAGCGCGTCCCAGCGCCTCTCCCCACGCCTTGGTCACGGCGTAGAGCCCGCGTGGCCGCAATGGATGATCGACGGTGATCATCTCGACATTGTCAGGCCGAGGTGAGTCACCTCGAACGAGCGTGGCGTATGGCTCGTCTTTTTCGTATCCGGCGACAACGGCTCCGGTGGAGGCCATCACGACTCGATTGACGCCAGCCTGTTTCGCGGCCTCAAGGACGTTGTATGTGCCGACTACGTTCGCCTGGTAGTGGGTCTCAAATGGCTGGTCGCCGCGTGATGCGGCCATATGGATCACAGTGTCCACGCCGTCGAACGCCGGTCGCATCTCATCGAAGTCGGCTATGTTCGCTGTCGTGTAATCCCAGCCGCTGACAGGCGACCGCCCGATTCCTCGGATCTCGTAGTCAGTGCCGAGTGACTTCGCGGTGAGTCCACCGATGAGGCCGGACATGCCTGTTACCAGGATCGTTTTGCTCATAGATGTCTCAACAGGTTGGCTCATGAGAGGTCTGCGGGGCGATCTTCTGCGAAAAGCTCAAGCTCAGCGGCCAGCGCTGTGTGTTCTGGCGACACCAACTCAGGATCAGCGGCCAGTAGTCTACCCGCTTCGTCTCTGCACACCTCTATCAGGTCGAGGTCGGATGGAGTGGCCACGCTCATCTGTCCCCATCCGCTCTGCCGGGTGCCTGTGTACTCGCCGGGGCCGCGCAGTTCCAGGTCTTTGTCAGCGAGGTCGAACCCGTTCGGAGTCTGCTCAACCGTCTGCAGCCTGGCGATGGCTTCTTCGGATGGATCATCAGCGAGCAGGAAGCAGGTTCCAGCATTTCCGCCTCGACCGACGCGGCCGCGCAGCTGGTGGAGTTGAGAAAGCCCGAATCTGTCAGCGCTGAGGATCACCATCACGGTTGCATTGGGCACATCCACTCCAACCTCGATCACAGGCGTTGCGACGAGAACCTGTGTATTGCCATCACGGAAGTCTGCCATGGCCTTTTGCTTGTCAGAGATCGTCATTCGTCCATGAAGGAGTCCGAGCCTGAGGTCTGAGAGCGGTCCTGCTGACAGGCGCTCGAATTCTGGAATCGCCGCTCTTGCTGAGATCGATTCTGACTCCTCGATCAGAGGGCAGACGATGAATGCCTGCCGTCCGGCGTTGATCTCAGAGCGGAGTTTGTCGAACGAGTCGCGGACAGCGAATTCGTCTCGTGCCCATATCGTCTTGAGCGGACTACGGCCAGAAGGCATCTGCTTCAACACCGAGACTTCAAGGTCGCCGTAGACAGTAAGAGCGAGGGTTCGAGGGATTGGAGTTGCAGACATTGCGAGCATGTGCGGCCTTGGCGTTCGCTTTGCAAGCGCGGCGCGCTGCTCCACGCCGAATCTGTGCTGCTCATCAACCACTGCCAGCGCGAGGTCCGGAATGTCCACCGATTCCTGCAATAGCGCATGAGTGCCGATGATGATGTCGATCTCGCCAGCCGCGATCAGACGATGCATTGCCGATTTCTGGGCTGCTGGCTGGCTTCCGGTCAGCAGGCCGATCGTTAATGGCCGCTCGCTGAAACCATGTCCGTCGGTGGTCGTCACTGATGGCGGATGGAGCGGACTGGCCTGAGCACCAAGCTGCCGGGACGTGCTGAGGAAGTGCTGTTCGGCGAGGACTTCGGTCGGCGCGAGGAATGCGCCCTTGTAGCCCGAGGTT
>JANQIZ010000303.1 GCA_028281895.1 Dehalococcoidia bacterium | reverse complement strand
ATCCGAGCGTGAGGAGAAGCGCGAGAGCGGCGAGGGTGCTGCGAGATCTCATCGGGAACGGCTCATCGGGTCAACGGGGCTCAGAGTCGGCGCGATCCTATGCCGGTGTACCGCCAGCCACCAACCGGTGTTTCGACCGGCCGCATTTGGGATGGGCTTGTCGACGCGGGCGTCCTGACTGAAGATTGCAGCTTCTGCCAGTGCCCGGTTCCATTCGAAGCAAACCGCCAGACCACCGGACGATCGTCCGACAATCAGGCAGGCCCGTTCCGGCCTGACCTGACTGCCCCGCAACACCGCAGAGCATGACCACCGCCGTCAAACCGAAGAGTTCTCTGGCATACGCCTTGCTGCTCCCGGCCCTCCTTGTCATGGCCTTCTGCGGGCTCGTGCCTCTGGGCTTCGCGCTGTTCTACTCCGTCCACGACACGTTCTTCGGCAACCAGTTCTTCTGGGTCGGCCTGCACTGGTATGCGCAGATCCTGAGCTCGGCGGAGTTTTTCAGCGCTCTCGCTCGCAGCCTGGCGTTTTCGTTCCTCGCGCTGGCCATAGAAGTCCCCCTCGGCATCTTCATCGCCCTGCGGCTGCCGCAAGGGGGGCGATACACCAATCTCTACATCGTCCTGATGGCCATTCCGCTACTCACGCCCTGGATCCTGGTCGGCTACATCTGGAAGGTGCTGACCCTGCCGCAGATCGGCCTGCTGAGCGTGGGGGCGGGCGCGATCGGCATCGACTACGACATCAACGATCCGCTGTTTGTCTGGACAACGATCGTGCTGATGGATGTCTGGCACTGGACGAGCCTTGTCGTGCTTCTGTGCTTTGCCGGACTGCGGACGATCCCGCGGGAGTACTATCAGGCCGCGCTGATCGACGGCGCCAGCGAGTGGGCCATCTTCCGTCACATCCAGCTTCCGAAGCTGAGCCTTGTCCTGCTGATTGCGGTGCTGCTCCGGTTCATGGACAGCTTCATGATCTACACCGAGGCCTATGTGATTGCGCGCGGCGGCCCGGGCGTTTCGACAACATTCCTGTCCAATGAGCTCGTCCAGACGGCGACGGTCCAGTTCGATCTGGGCGAGGGCGGTGCCATGTCGGTCACCTACCTGGCCATCGTGCTCTGCATTTCCTGGGTGTTCTACGCCTTGATCACGCGCACGCCGTCCAATGTGCCGCGGAGGACGGGCGCATGAACCGGAAATACGTCCTGGCGCCAACCATATATGTCGTCCTGCTCATGGTTCCGATCTACTGGCTGGTCGTCATGAGCTTCAAGACCAACGGTGAGATCGGCAGCGGGCTGACGTTGCTGCCGCGCGATCCCACGCTGGCCAGCTACCGAACAATCTTCCACGATCCCGCGTGGTACCTGGGATATGTCAACGCGACGATCTATGTCCTTCTGAACGTTGCGATATCGGTCCTTGTCGCGTTGCCGGCCGCCTTCGCCTTTTCCCGCTACCGGTTCTTTGGCGACCGGGCCCTGTTCTTCGGCTTCCTTGCGTTTCGCATGATCGCGCCGGCCATCCTGTTCGTTCCGATGGTGCAGATCTTCTCCGATCTGAGCCTGATCGACACGCATATCGCAGTGGCGATCGCACACTGCATCTTCAACGTCCCGATCGCGATCTGGATCCTGGAGGGGTTCATCTCCTCGGTGCCGCGGGAGATGGACCAGCAGGCACAGGTGGACGGGTACAGCCTGCCGAGGTTCTTCGTCCGCATCCTGGTGCCTCAGATTGCACCGGGCATCGCGGTGACCGCGTTCTTCTGCTTCATGTTCTCCTGGGTGGAACTGCTGCTCGCCAACGCCCTGACGACGGTGCACGCCAAGCCGATCGGGGCGATTATGACGCGCGCCGGCGGGGTTCTGAGCGCAGACCTGGCCCAGCTTTCGGCGGCCGGGGTGCTGATGCTGGTGCCCGGCCTGATCTTCATCGTGCTGGTCAGGAGGTATCTGCTGCGCGGGCTTTCCCTCGGACGGGCGCACTAGGGCAGCGGGCAGTTGCATTGGGCTTGCCGTCGCCAGCCCGCAGCACTACGGTTCACGTCGTTCAAGGGCCATGATCACTCGCTCCAAACCCGGAGATTTTATGCTGGCCGCCGTAAGAGCCTGACGAGGTGCCCCGCCACGGGGCATGATCGCGCAGCGTTGTCCGCGCACCTTGGTGCAGTGGCTGTAGCGCTGCGGATTCCGGTTCCAATTCCGAGCTTCTTCACCGTGCAGATGCGAGGCGGCACGAGTCGTGCGCTCGCCTGCGGTAGGCACACGCTCATCGAGACGTGCAGATCGATCGCATGGCCGGTCCGTCCACGTTCGACGCGGAAGTCGCCGATCGAAGACGCTCTCCAGCATAGGAGCAACAGGTGATGGACGTGCAGTCCAGAGCTTCAAAGACTTACCGAAAATCGAACCCAAAGCGCGGGGTGATGCCATGATGCGCGAAGCAATCCCCG
>JANQIZ010000292.1 GCA_028281895.1 Dehalococcoidia bacterium | reverse complement strand
TGCGGATGTGATCTGTGATCGCACGGCCGAGTCCTTCAGTGAGCTTGAGGACGATGTTGCCGACAAAGCCGTCGCAGACGACCACCTCGGCCTTGCCCTCTGACAGGTCGTTTGGCTCCACGTTGCCGATGAAGTTCAGGCTGCTAGAGCGAAGCAGCTCGGTTGTAGCCTTGACCTGCGCGTTGCCCTTGCCTTCTTCCGATCCCACAGAGAGAAGCGCCACGCGCGGGTTGGGCTTGCTGTAGATGAGGCGGGACATGAGACTGCCGAGCGCAGCGAAGTCGGCAAGCTGCGTGGGCTTGGTGTCCACGTTAGTTCCGAGGTCGATGATGACGGTGTCTGGCGCATAGCCGATGATCGGACCGCCAAGCGCGCCGCGCTCAATACCGTCTACGGTGCCGAGCAGGACGGTTCCAGCGGCTATCGACGCTCCGGTCGATCCCATGCTCACGAAAGCCTTGGCCTTGCCGGCTTTGACTGCGCCGGCGGCGACAAGCACAGACGCCCTTGGCATAGCTCGCAGGGAAAGCGCCGGGTTCGCTCCCTCGGCGATCACGCCCTCAGATGGAACGACCTGGACCAGTTGCTTCGCCGGAGTGTCGTACTTCGCAAGCTCTGCCTCAACCGCGCCCTGGTCGCCCACAAGCGCAATCGCCACTCCGCCATTCCCAATCGCCTTCAACGCGGCAGGAACGGTGACCGACGGACCGTGGTCACCGCCCATAGCATCGAGGGCTATGGGGATGATGCCTTCCGGCAACTGGTCACTCATTGATTACTCTTCCTTGATAGATAGATGTCACAGTGGAACAGGCCGGGAGCCCCTAAGCTACAGGCACCGTAACGGTGCCGCTCAACGCCTCCGTACCGTCCGGCTTAACGCAGGAAACAGAGCACCGTGCGATTGCCGCGTCGTCAGAGTCGCTTATGTCCTGGACCGTTCCGGAGACGGTGATCGTCTCGCCGGGGTTCACAGGAGCCTTGAATCGCAGCTTCATCTTCCCGCCTCTGTGCCATGTCTCCGGGAAGTTCGCTGCCATGAGCTCGCACACGAAAGCCATGCTCAGCATTCCGTGAGCTATCACGCCACCGAACTGCGTAGTCCTGGCGTACTCATCGTCAAGATGTAGCGGATTGTGATCACCCGAAGCGTCGGCATATGCCGAGATCCGCTCTCGGGTCACCTCGCGGCTAAACCCCTGCAGCGCCTGCCCCTTGTTCATAGCGGCACCACGATTGTGCTGGATGCCGTCGCCACGATCTCGTTTGAGCCGTTCCTGAATTCGGTGAAAACTGAGACGAAGCGAGTGCCTCTGCGAACGGTGTTTCCTGCGAGCTTAGGAGACGCAGTTATCGCGTCGCCGGGCATTACAGGCGCGAAGAACTCGGCCTCTTGTGATGTATGAACGACTCCGCCAGCTGCCAGAACCTCTTCGCCAAACAGGTCAAGCTCGTCGATCAGCCGCGCCAACCCTTCAGCGACGACAGCGGATGGAGGCAAAGCACCGCCGAAATCAGGAGACTCGTCTCCGCCAGTGGCGCTGGCGAACGCCTTGGCACGAGACGCGTCGAAAGTGAACTCGTAAGGTCCGAGCGCAGTTCCAGCCTGTGCGGTCGTCAGAT
>JANQIZ010000270.1 GCA_028281895.1 Dehalococcoidia bacterium | reverse complement strand
TTGCTGCCCCTGATCGCCGCGGCTGCTATTCCCGTCTCTGACGCTCGCTCGATCACGCGGTCCATTGCGAACGACATGCCGATCTGGCCCATGCTGTTGCCGCCGTCGACGACCATCACAGCCACGGCATCTTTCACAACTCTGGGCTCACCGCGCGGGTCGACTCCCTCAACGGTCAGTTTCTTCACATACTCGGGAACCCGGAGGATGCCGTGAGAGTGAACGCCTTCCAGGTCGGCCAGCACGAGGGAATCGGCAAGCAACCCCGCATCTTCGGTACGCATGCCAGTCGCGGCGAAGATAGCCGTCACGCAGCTCAACAGCTCTGGATGCGGGACGCGGATGTCGTGTTCAGTTTCCTGGACCACGCGAAACGGCCCGTCCTTTCTGCATTGAGAAGACGGGCCGTAGTGTAGCGATTCGAGTCGTGGGCAACCCGCGATCGCTAGATCTGAACAGGATCGCTGACTCGCTCCAGCCGGCTTTCGTGACTGCGCCAGTTTCCGTGCCATCGGCCATAGCCTTTGCCATGCCAGTGACCGCGCTTTCCAAGCAGTACATGCCTGAACAGCATCGGCGCACGCGTCAGCATGCGTGGCCGCATGACCACCATTGGCAGCAAGAACATCAGCGCGAACGGCAGGAAGAACGCTAGCCGCAGCAACATGCCTGCCACGAACAGCGGACTCAGCAACACAAGCGAGATCATTCTCAACATCGTCTCTTCTCCAATCCGGCCAGTTTGAGTAGCCGTAAATCGACCGGTCAGGCGGCCGGACCCTTGTCGCGAACACTGGCGACCGACTTGAAGGCGTCACGCAGATCGTTCAGCCACTGCTCCTCACGACGCCCGGCGTAACGCACACACCACGCCAGCGCCTCGCTCCGTGACGAGGCCACTCCTGAATCGACAAGCGTGTCAAGCACTCTGCGCTCTGTGATCTTGAGACGGGTCATGGTTGGAACGCTGATGTGCGTGAAGAGGAACCTGTCGCCGCCAGTGGACGCACCCCATGACACGTGCTTGCCGAACTTGCCCTGCGCGGTTGATGCGATCTCCATTCGCCCATCACGAGTCTCCTGCCGCCATGCCTTCACAGCCTCGTCTCGTGCCGCCTCGACAGCATCTTCATCTGCGTCGTTAGCCGTTTCAGGAGACGGGATTGGACCTATGACGACGATCTCGTCGCGATCAACCAGAACCTGGATCTCTGAATCATCGCCTTCGGTGAGTTGATACCAGTCGTCCGGCAGGTGCTTCAGGAACCAGGACCGGACCTCCGTGTTGTCTATCGGCATATCGGACCTTTCTGTCTAATTTGTATTCTGTAATTACATAATTACATAGAACTTCTGTTAGCGCAACGCGCCAGGATTAACTCGCGATTCAAACATGCGATTCGGAAGTTGCGCCGGTGAGAGCGGGTGCGGGTCTATACTGGCTCGATCTATCCCCGGAGATTGGAATTCATCCTTGGCGTCGAGCTCGACAGCGGAGCCTGTTCAACCAGATTCAGCAGATTCGGTTGAAGCCAGTGCCGCCGTCACCGTTCCTGTTCGCCAACCATCCGGGATCGGCGGCTGGTTCAAGCTGACATTCGCGTCGCTGGAGAACCGTAGCTTCAGATATCTCTGGATTGGAATGTTGCTCTCGATGGGCGGCTTCCAGATGCAGATGCTGGCCCGCACCATCCTTGTCTATGACCTGACCAATGACCAGGCGCTGACGGCTGTCGTTGCCATGGGATTTGCGCCCAGTCTGCTCATCGTCTCGCTCTTCGGCGGCGTTCTTGGTGAGCGCATGGAGCGGCGCACCCTCATCCAGGTCTCTCAGGGCGCGAACGCGCTGGCAGCCGGCGTTGTGGCCATTCTGTTGATCACAGACGTGATCGTCTGGTGGCACCTGTTTTTCGTCTCACTGGTGCAGGGCGCGATGTTCTCACTGCAGATGCCAGCCCGGCAGGCTGCTATTCCGAAGCTGGTTGGCAAAGAGAGGGTCGGCAACGCGGTCGCGCTCAATGCCATGGCCATGAGCCTCATGAACGTAGCGGGGCCGGCATTCGCTGGGCGGATGTACAACGCCTGGGGACCTGAAGTTACCTACCTTGTGGTGACCGGTGTCATGTTCACGGCTGTAGTTATCACCGGAGTGATTCCCAAGATGTATCCGGCAGCACGAGAAGTGAAGAAGTCGGTTATTGCCGACATCAAAGAAGGATTCGGTTACCTGAAGATCAATCCGCTGGTGCGCATCCTGCTGATCTACAGCATCGTGCTGGCCCTGCTGTCGATGCCCTTCCGCATGCTCGTCGCTGTATTCGCTGAAGACCTCTATGGAGTTGACCCGGCCGGAGTTGGCGACTTCACCATGCTGATCGGTATCGGTGCGATCATTGCGTCGATAGTTTCTGCGGGCCTTCGCAAGGGCCAGCGCCGGGGCTACGTGTTCCTGGCAGCTGGTCTTATCTCCGGAGTGAGCCTGATCTTTATCGGCGCTTTCCCGCTCTTCTACGTGGGCGCCATTATGGCTGTGGGTGTCGGATTTGCCGAGACGATTCGCTGGGGTCTCGGCCAGGCCTTGATCATGGAGGAGACCGACGACGAGTACCGGTCGCGGGTCATGAGCCTCGTGATGATGTCGTTCGGACTCATGCCTGCCGCAGTGCTGCCGCTGGGCTTCGCCGTTCGTGAATGGGGCGCGCAGGAGTCAGTGCTTGGCATGTCGGCCATCCTGATGGTGGCATCGCTGCTATTCGTAGTCTTCGCAGGCAGGATCAGGCGACTGCAGTAGGGCTTCCCAGCCTACCTGATCTCCTGCGGCACCTCGTCCAGCAGGCCGTCATCGTCTTCATCGCCGATCTCCACGACTCGGCCCGGCTCAGGATCGGGCGAGCTTGAGCCGTCTGTGCCTGCCAGCACCTTCCGCAGGTCCATTACCTGGTCACGCAGCATCGCGGCCTTCTCGAACTCCAGCTCCTTGGCCGCCCGCTTCATCTGCTTCTCGAGATCCTTAACCAGCCTGACCATGTCGTCCTTTGGCAGATCAGCAGCAGTGACATAAGGCGTTTTCGTCTCAGCAACCTGCCTGACGCGCTGGGTGATGTCGCGGACCTCTTTGACGATCGACTGCGGCACGATGCCGTGCTCCGAGTTGTACGCGCCCTGTATCTCGCGCCTGCGTTCAGTCTCGCCAATCGCATCACGCATCGAATCCGTCACGCGATCCGCGTACATGACCACTCGGCCGTTCTCGTGCCTCGCAGCGCGTCCGATCGTCTGGATCAGTGACGTGTTAGAGCGCAGATAGCCCTCTTTGTCCGCATCGAGAATCGCCACGAGTGAAACTTCAGGCAGATCGAGCCCTTCACGCAGCAGGTTGATTCCAACAACGACGTCGTAGACGCCAAGGCGCAGGTCTCTAAGGATCTCGGTGCGCTCAAGCGTGTTGATCTCCGAGTGCAGGTAGTGGACGCGGATTCCCATCTCACGCAGATAGTCGGCAAGCTCCTCGGCCATGCGCTTGGTAAGAGTCGTCACCAGAACACGCTGGTTCTTCTTTGTCGTCTCCTGGATCTCGTGCAGCAGATCGTCGATCTGGCCCTCGGTTGGACGCACCTCGATGATCGGGTCGATCAGTCCAGTAGGCCGAATGATCTGCTCGACCTTCTGCTCTTCGTGTGCCGCTTCGTACGGTCCGGGCGTGGCCGAGACGTAGACGATCTGGTTGACGCGCGACTCGAACTCTTCGAATGACAGCGGACGGTTGTCGATGGCAGATGGCAGACGGAATCCGAAGTCGACGAGCGTGCGCTTGCGTGCGAGGTCGCCGTGGAACATGCCGCGAATCTGCGGGAGCGTGATGTGCGACTCGTCGATGAACACGAGATAGTCGTCCGGGAAGTAGTCGAGAAGCGTCCACGGAGCCGAGCCCGGTGGGCGTCGCCCGAGCGGTCGGGAGTAGTTCTCGATTCCGGCGCAGGTGCCAGTCTCCCGCAGCATCTCCAGATCGAAGCGCGTGCGCTGCTCTAGCCGCTCCGCCTCCAGCAGTTTGCCCTGCCCACGATGCATCTCAAGCTGCTCTTCCAACTCCTCCTCGATCTCCTTAAGAGCGTCGGCAAACTGCTCTTCGGGAGTGATGAAGTGCTTTCCTGGGAAGATGTCGATCTCATCGACCTCTGCCAGCACCTCGCCAGTGAGAGGGTCAAGCTGCGTGATCCGCTCCACCTCGTCGCCGAAGAACTGGACCCGCACCGCCAGCTCCTCGTACGCGGGCATGATCTCCAGGGTGTCGCCGCGCAGCCTGAACCTGCCGCGGGTCATCTCCATGTCGTTCCGCTCGTAGTACATGTCGACCAGCTTGCGGACGACTTTGCGCAGGCCAGGCTCTGTGCCCTTCTTGATGTTGAGCACGATCGCCCGGTACTCCTCAGGCGAGCCAAGACCGTAGATGCACGAGACAGAAGCCACGATGATGGTGTCTCGGCGAGTCAGCAGAGATCGCGTGGCGGCGTGCCGCAGGCGGTCGATCTCCTCGTTGATGTCCGACTCCTTCTCGATGTAGGTGTCGGACTGCGGGACGTATGCCTCGGGTTGGTAGTAGTCGTAGTAGGAGACGAAGTACTGGACCGAGTTGTGCGGGAAGAACTCCTGGAACTCGGCGGCGAGCTGCGCGGCCAGCGTCTTGTTGTGAGCGATGATCAGCGTTGGCCGCTGCGTCTTTTCGATGATCCCGGCCATGGTGAACGTCTTGCCGGAGCCGGTCACGCCGAGAAGCGTCTGGTGGTGCAGAGCGCGGCTGGCCACGCCGTCCGAGAGAGCTTCAATAGCCGCAGGCTGATCGCCGGTCGGCTTGAAGTCGGAAACGATCTCGAACTGTCGGTCTGTAGATAGTGTGGTCATTGGCTATCCGCTGACGGTGGTTCTGTCGGGCGAGTTTCGGCGGCCCGCCAATCGGGGCGTGAACGATTAATTCACACGGCCTGTCCACCCATTTTATCCGCCTATGACGGCAAACCCTGACATTTGCTGACAGTGCGCCTAACTCGCAGGAATCGCCTAACTCTCCGGGTAAGAGAACCGGAACGACGAGTTGTGCTGCCCGCCGTTGAGCCTGCCATCCATCTCGATCATGATCGGAACGCTCAGGTCCAGCATCGTGGCTGCGCGCAGAGGTCCGCAATCGACCGGCTTGAACCCTAAGTCGGCGATCAGCCCGGCAAGAACACTTTTAGCAGCAGCGTCGTCACCGGCGAACAGCACATCACGCGGCTGGCCAGTGTGGTCGACGGGATCAAGCAGTGTGCCGGAGAAGTTGCCCTTGAACGCTGCCAGCACACGTGCGCCATCGCCAATCGCCTCCGCGGTGATCTCGGCTCCAGCACGCCCGTCAGAAGGCTGGGAGTCAAAAGGGTTCGTGATGTCGATGACGATCTTGTCTCTCAAGAGGTCAGAGTGTTTTCGTGCCAGTGGCGCAACCTCGGCATACGGCACAGCCATCACGACCACCTCGCCAGCAGTGATAGCGCCTTCGAATCCATAGACCCGGCTGTCCGCACCGATCTCTGCCTGGAACGCAGTCTTCGTTTCGGGCCGCCTTGAGCCGAAAGCGACAAAGTGCCCGGCATTAAGCCAGCCTTTGCCAAGTCCAGCCGCCATTCGCCCTGTGCCCAGAATCGCGATTCGCATATTCTCTCCTTGTTAATTGCCCGAAGTGGCTTGGTGAGATCAGTCTCGCCTACAGTCCATGTCTGTCGAACAGCGTCGCCTTAACCTCTTCAACACTCCGCTCGGCGAACTGCTCAACCTCGTGACCAACATCTTCCGGTAGCTGTGCCGGGCCCGGCCGATCCTCGAAGTAGTCCAGACCCGGCACCGCGTCATACTCTGTCGGCACAGATTCCGGCAGACCAGCGCTTGCCATCTCCGCAAGAGCCATTGTCCATGCCCGAGCGACGGCTCCCATGTCGTAGCCTCCGCCGCCTACAGCCACAGTTCCGTTGCATGTTGCGCCCAGCTCGAGGAGTCGACGCACAGCCTCGGTGAACCCTTGTGTTGTTAGCTGCAGATGCGTGAGCGGGTCGCGGAAGTGCGTATCGATACCCAGCTGAATGAACAGAAAGTCGGGATCGAATGCGCCCACCAGTGGAGGGACGGTCTCATCGAATACTCGCAGCCACAGCTCGTCCTGCGTGTATGGCGCGAGCGGCACATTGACCGAGAACCCCTCGCCGTCGCCCTGACCGATCTCGCCGACAGAGCCGCTTCCCGGAAATAGCCACTGTCCGCTCTCATGCAGAGAGATCGTCAGTACCTGCGATGTGTCGTAGAACGATGCCTGCACTCCGTCACCGTGATGACAGTCGATGTCTACGTAGGCGACTCGAAAGCCGTCGTTTACGAGGGTGCGTATCGCTATCGAGGCATCGTTGAACACGCCGAATCCAGAGGCGCGATCGAACATGGCGTGATGATGAACTCCGCCCGCTGGTGAGAAAGCAACAGGAACGGTTCCTGAGCGCACCAGCTCCGTTGCCACCAGCGTGCTGCCTGCGACCAGCGCGGCAGCGTCATACATGCCCTCGCTTGGTGGATTGTCTCCCGGTCCGATTCCGAACTCGAACATGTTCGGAACGATGCCGCCACTGCCGATAACTCGTACGGCCTCGACATAATCACGGTGATGATTCAGGAGGATCTCGTCAGTGGTTGCTGCGCGTGGATCGGCCTGCAGCAGATCAACGGAATCCAGCAAGCCTGATGCCTGCATCAGCCTGTGCATGTGACGGAGACGCACCGGACGCATCGGGTGGTTAGGCGATAGCACATGCCGGGAGAGCTGGTCTTCATAGACAAGCGCTGCCGTGTGAAGTTGCTCAGTCTTCAATTCGATGGCCTGATGATTGGGATTGCGCACGCCGTTTTGCGGCTGAAGAGAGTCTACCGGCGCGTGCCCCGATAGCGTCGGCGGTTGACTCTGAACGACCAGATTACGAAGACCGTCGCGGCTGCCACAGCGCCGATCAGTGGTCCGGTCCAGTTGAAGCCTGTTCCTGCGCCATCACCTGCTGAATCGCCATCAACTACGATTCCGGCATCAGTGAGCGGATCTGTGACTGTGGCCGATGCCTGCGGTATCGCAGTAGGCGGTGCACTGCTGGAAGACGATGGCGGATCAGCCTGTAGCTCCGGGGTTGGCGTGGCGGGAGGGGATGGAAGCGCCGATGCCCCAAGGCTGACTCGCCATTGGTTCTCCAGTTCCCAGAGCGCCCGCTCGTACGCCTGCTCCATCGCCTCGGACGCGCTGGAACCTTCGTTGATGAGCCGCAGAGTCTCCGACATCGGCTCGGGTCCGTAGTCCTCGATCAGCTGGCCAACAAAACTGCCAACCTGAACGTAATAGAGGCTAATCTCGCCGGCGCGAGCAGGCACTGTGTTCCGGTTCCTGAGAGTCAGCAGCCTATCGTTGCGTGCAGCGGTGCCGAGCTGGGAAGTGTAGAAATCTGACGATCCGGCTTCGAAGAACTGCGCAAGGCCCTCGTGCAGCCAGGAAGGCACACCGGGCGACAATGGCGAGCTGACCTTTGTGTCTATCAACAGGTGCGTGAGCTCGTGAATCACGCTGTCTTCGGACACGCCACCCAGTACGAAAACGCCGAATCGCTGCATCGCGAAGCCGCCAAAGAACACGCCGTCAGACGCTGCATCGCTTGTGGGCGGGAAGACATCGGTCATGGCGCGAACATTCGGGTAGATGACTGCTCGGTAAGCGCCGGGCTCAACATCAATGCCAATCGTTGCGGCTATCTCCTGCCAATCATTCCTTGTCCTCGAAATAAGCCGATCTACCGCCGACTCGGACACGCCGTAGTAGTAGAAAACCAGCGGTATGTCCGGCGCGCTTATCGACCTCCAGTCCCTCGCCGGATCCAGGTACAGAATTCTCTCTGCAGGTGTTGAGATCGTTCGACCATCGACGTCTGTGATCTCAAACGCCACGTCGAACTCTGTGCTCGGTGGAAAATAGGCACTGCCACCCGTCCTGAAACTGAAGTCGGCATTCAGTTGGTCGCCACTCAGGCGGAACTCTGGATAGGCATATGAGGAGACTCGCCGTTCGCCGACCGCTCCGAAGACCGCTCTCACCTCAGCGACATCGAAGTTGACGCTCGCCTCGACCTGTACCTGCACCGAGTCGCCGAAGCTGATCTGGTGCTGGATTCGGACGTCGCTGAGCAGGTCTCCGTCAGCCTGCTGCTCAGACGCGCCAGCTTCCGTCGCTGGAGATGCGGCAATTGAAATGACCAGCGCCATAGCTAGCGCAAACGCCGGAACGCGCAGCACTAAAGCCGGCGAGATCGTCCATCTGGTGATCCGAGTAAAGAGCTTCATCTATTGAATTGAAACGCATGAACAGGCCAGGAGGGATGCGGCTGGCCGCCACGTTTCGGTCAATAGAGCTAGTTCACCTGGATTCCAGTGATCTTGATCGAGCCGTGCGCGCCGTACACCTTGTTGATGTTGACAAGGAGAGCAGTAGCACCTTCGAGGTAGCGAGCGTTCTCAAGCGCTCCTGCGTTGACGCCACGGATGCCGTGCATCTGGTCGGAGAGGCCGATCACGGTCTTGAGAGCGTCCTCATCATCTGAGCAGACGAGCGCATCGGCATCGAGCCGAGACCCCGGTCTCAGGAGTCCGCGAGCCGGGACGGTGTGGAATGCCGCTACCCATCTCGCCTCCGGCACCTCTCGCTGGGCCTCTTCTGCGGCGGAGCCGGTTGGAGGTCCGATGCTCCGAGCCTGGTCGCCAACGAACTCAAGCGGCGCGACGGTGTTGACGCATATCTTCCCGCGCAACTGCCTGGCGATCTCCTGCAAAGTTGGGATCATGCCCGCATACGGCACAGTCAGGAAAGCGACTTCACACTGTGCGGCAGCGGACTCGTTAGTGGTTCCCGAGAAGCGTTTGGCCGTTTCGTCGCTGCCGCACGTCGCCGCAAGTTCCCGCGAGGTTTCGATCGCCCGCGCTTCGTCGCGTGAGCCGATAACCACATCATGCCCGGCCAGCGCGAGCTGCATAGCCAGGCCTCGGCCTTCGGGGCCTGTGCCGCCGATCAGGCCGATCAGCAAGGCACACCGCCGGACAGTTCAATGACTAGCTTTGACACGAACATTCGGCCATCGTAGCATCCGGCTCCCTTGCCGCAACCCGGAATAGTGGGCGTTCGGCAACTCTCCAATCGTCTTTTAACCAGCGATAACGAAGCGACAAATGCGTTACTACCAGGCATCAGTACATGGACACAGACACCTCTGCGTCGAATCCCAAGAAGGCGAGTTGATCTCACTAACCTCGATCGAACCCCGGCTGAAGAGTCTCAACGATCTGTTCAACGCTTCGACAATCAGTGGCTCAACAGCGGATGCCGTAGCGCAAGGAGTTCTTGACCGCGGCGCAGGCGAGAAGCTGTCGTACTCAGCCCTCGCCGACAGCGGAGCGCTACTGCCGCCCATCGACGCGAAAGAGGTCTGGGCGTTTGGCGTCACGTACATGGACTCGATGCGTGAGAGGCAGGCTGAGAGCGGAACTCCTGACGTCTACGCAAAGGTCTACAACGCTGAGCGG
>JANQIZ010000180.1 GCA_028281895.1 Dehalococcoidia bacterium | reverse complement strand
GCACTGCCAAGCGTCGTGTAGAAGAAGAACCAGTGCAGCGGCATGCGCGCCATCCCGGCAGGAACCGAGACCAGAGTCCTCACCGTTGGCACCAGCCTCCCGAAGAACGTCGCCTTGCCGCCATGCCTCTGGAACCAGGCGTTCGTGTTGTCCAGGTCCTTCGGCTCGAACGCCAGCCATCGGCCGTACTTCGCCAGGAAGCCGCGGAATCGATCAGCCGAAAGGAACCTACCGATGATGTACCAGGGGATCGCGCCGAGCACTGAGCCGAGCGTGCCTGCTGCGATGACGCCGAAGATGTTCAGGTCGCCTTCTGCCGCGGCGAACCCGGCGAAGGGCATGATGATCTCTGATGGGATCGGCGGGAAGACGTTTTCCAGGAACATGAGGACGACGATGCCCTCGAGACCCACGTCAGATATGAAGTTGGTGACCCACTCAGTCAATCTTGCTTCCGATTCTGCTGCTAGTGCCCGTTAAGTTTGGTTTGGCGTTGTGTATTGGTATATAAGGCCAGTCGCTGGTCTAGCTGGAGTACCGCGCCACTCTCAACCATAACTATTCGATCCACTCGAAGACTGGAGAATGCACCACCCGATATCTCCATCTGCCCCCTCTTTTCTCTGACTCGTATCCTGTGATGTCTCTCCCGATCCGTAAGAGGGAATTGCATTCTCCCTCCCTGGTGAGGGAGGGAATAGAAACAACTACACGCGCGGTTTTGTGCGTTTCTCCTTCCCTGGTCAGGGAGGGAGTCAGAGGGTGGGTTGCCTTCGTCATGCTGAACTCGATTCAGCATCTCCCTTGGCTGGTCCCAGGAGATCCCGGATCAAGTCCGGAATGACGAGTCATGCATTGTCATCCCGACCGGAGCGGAGGGATCTGACTGTACTCATACGGACACCGAGAGATTCTGAATCAACCCATTCGGCCTCGCTCAGGGCAGGGACAGAATGACAAAGGCGTATCACCCACACCCTGACCCTCTCCCTTCAAGGGAGAGGGAAAGACATCCTCCCTCCCATATTGGGAGGGAGTTAGAGGGAGGGCTATTCGTCTTGCGAGATTAACTTGCCCATGGAAGCATGAATGACCCTCACCCCAACCCTCTCCCAATCTGGGAGAGGGCGTAGGTGCAGCATCCGCTGGACGAGCATGCACAGTCAGATCCCTCCACTTCGGTCGGGATGACAATGTGGACGGTGGCCGATAGCGGAATGCTGGGGCATTGACCACTTCTCCCTACTTGGTCAGGTGCCCGCTTGCAGGCGCAGGGGCAGAGGGTGAGTCGATTTCGTCATGCGGAACTTGATTCAGCATCTCCGTCTTGTTTGTCACCCCGAATGCCCCTCTTGTCATCCCGAGCGAAGCCGAGGGATCTGACCGTGCTTCCAAGGTCACCGAGAGATTCCGGATCAAGTCCGGAATGACGAGAGCGCGGATGACAACACCGCGCAGCACGTCAGCAGCAAGCTGCAGTTTTGTGAGGAAGGGAGAGGTGATGCAGTTGGAAGATTGACGGAGAGGCCGTGCAAGTGAAGCACCGGTGGTGCAGGACGTTCGACTACCTTGCACCGGTCTCTTTGACCGCAGTCTGGTGAGCCGTTTTCTCTGAGCGCGTTCCTATCGGATAGTTTTTCAAGACGACGTCGTTGTCTACAAGCGCCTGGCCAGGCAGATGGAAGAACACAGTCCACATCGGCTGTCACTGACTGACGTTCGCCCCTGCACGCACCAACGCGCATCTACACCTCTAATCCGTAGCCAGCCGTGGCGATCTGTGCTCACGACGTGCGCTGACGATGTCGAACAGTTGCGCAGAGCCAGGGATGAAACCGAGGCATGCGATGCCGGAGGGCGCTAGCAATCATGCAGCTAACGCGCACAGAACGCGCATCATAATCTGCAGTACACGTCCCGTTTGGCTCCAGTACGAATCACGAACGAGTACCAGTTACATAACAGCACGCGAATGGAACTTGTAAAAGACATGTACGGACTGTGTATTGAACAAAGATTGAACATAGTCGAAACATGTTTAGTCATTGTCCTTGACATGTCTTGCCTGTGTTCAGTACTGTTCATGTGCGCTGTTTAGTAGGCGTATTTCCCCTTGATTGCGCCAGTGTTGGCGGAATTGCGGGTCTGTTCACCTAGGAGTTTGGTCGGCAGGCCGCGTAGGGTCTTTACAGGTGATTTCGAACGAACACGAGCTCGGAGTGTGTAGCTGAATGGTCACTGGCGGCGGCATGAAGAAGACGCCCAAGATGGCGTCTGTCGAGAAGAGGATCAGGCGTCCGCTTGAGCGTGCGGTTCCGGAGCTTGTGAATGAGCACGGACTGACGGGCGCTGCGAAGCGTCTGAATATCTCAAAGGCGACTCTGAGCTACTGGATGTTGAAGCTGGGGATTCAGATGCGGCACGTGGCCCTGGCTCCGGGCGAGACGATTGAGGTGAAGAGGACGAGCGACTAGATTGGGCCGGATGTCTGACTGTGATCGGCCTGTTGCTCACACGTGATATTGCCGTGAGGGATTCTCTGCACTCCCGAAATGCCTATCGTTTGCGTACGTACGCTCGTTGACCGCGCCACAGGTAGTGAGTAGCCTGAATCTGAAGAGTACGTGTTCGCAGTCGAGTGTCTGTTGTGACGCTGCTGCGATGGTTGCGAAGGAGTCTGGGGCGAGGGTTCGCTCCCTCTCTCAGTGTTTCGGTTCTGGAGGCTATCTGTTCCGATGAGTAAGCGTTCTGTTGTCCTGTTTGGCTTGATGATTGCGGGTCTGTTCGCCCTGGCGGCTTGTGCGGACCCTGCACAGCCGACTGCTACTCCTAATACATCGATTAATCCGACGGCTGCGCCTTCCGGCAATCCTACTGCGACGCCTTCGGGACAGGCGACTGTCGCTCCAACCGAGGCGCCGTCTGGTCCTGATGCTTCGGCGGGGCAGAGCGTTTTCACCACGAACTGCGCTGCGTGCCACAACACGAGTGACCAGCAGTTGGTGGGTCCGGGTCTGGCAGGCATCGGCGAGAGGGCTGGAACCCGCGTGAGTGGACAGTCTGCCGACGACTACCTCCGAGCATCGATCCAGGCTCCTGGTGAGTTCATTGTCGAAGGTTTCCAGCCGATCATGCCTGCGTTCCCGCAGATCAGTGACGGGGATCTGGACAACCTGATTGCCTACCTCATGACACTGGAGTAGAAACACCGGACTCGGCATCACAAACTGAAAGGGCGGCGCAGCAGAAGCGTCGCCCATTTCATTTGTGAGGGGCAGCCGATGTGTTCAGCCAGCTTCGATGGCCCTGGCGATCAGCGCAGCCTGGTATCCAGCGGCGAATCCGCCGTCGATGTTGACCACCGAGACGCCCGAAGCGCAGGAGTTAATCATCGTAAGCAGCGCAGCGAGTCCCTCGAAGCTGGCTCCGTAGCCAACGCTGGTTGGCACTGCGATCACCGGCGCGGAGACGAGACCGGCCACTACACTCGGCAGCGCTCCCTCCATCCCTGCCACAACAACCAGCACCTTCGCCGTAT
>JANQIZ010000171.1 GCA_028281895.1 Dehalococcoidia bacterium | reverse complement strand
CCGCGAACTGCCGCGACCGATACCGCCCAGTCGTTCCTGCCCTGGGTGAACTCTTTGGTGCCGTCGATAGGATCGACGATCCATGTGATCTGGCCAGAGTCGCTTGGGGCGATGCCATCGTCCTCCTCGGACACCCAGCCTTCGCCATCTCGCAACAGCGACTCCCTGAGGCTGTCACTGATCTGCTGGTCAGCCTCTGTGACCGGGCTGCCGTCGATCTTGTGCTCAACCGCCATCGATCCGCCTGCGTAGCCGATGGCCATAGCCTTCACGGACCCGAGGCAGCGCAGAATTCGGCGCTGTGCTTCAACGTTGGAGCAGCAATCGAGGCTGTCTTCATATCCAGATTTGAAAGTCATAGGTTCGATCACAGGTAACCCTCACTTGCAAGGTATTCGAGAACCATGTCCGCGCACCGATCAGCGCTGATCTCAGTCGTATCCAATCTCAGCTCGGGCTTCTCAGGAACCTCGTACGGATCGTTCACGCCGGTGAAATCCTTAATTAAGCCAGCCTTGGCCTTGGCGTATAGACCCTTCCGGTCGCGGGCCTCGCACACCTCAACAGGTGTCGAGATGTGAACCTCGATGAATCCGCCAACCTGGCCGATCATCTCTCGCACCAGCCGCCTGACCTTGCGATAGGGAGCTATTGGCGCACAGACCGCGGCGCCATGATTCTTGGTGATCTCGGCAGCTACGAAGCCGATGCGCTGGATATTCAGATCGCGATGCTCTTTGGAGAAGGTCAGTTCACTCGAAAGATGCTTCCTGACAAGATCGCCATCGAGCAGGGTCACGGGCCGTGAACCGTTCTCCAGCAGTTTCGCCGCCAGGATGTTGGCAACGGTGCTTTTGCCTGAGCTCGGAAGCCCTGTCAGGAACACGGTGAAGCCCTGGCGGCTCCTCGGCGGATGCGCTTGGCGAAGCTCGTCGATTATCTCCGGGTACGAGTACCAGTCCGGCACTTCGTCTCCCTTCGCAAGCAGCGCGTCAAACTCATCTGCAGTCAGCGATTGGACCTCATGCCCGGCCGGTACAGCCGCTACTGGGACGAATCGGTCATCGGTGGCGTCATAAACCATCTCTGGCGCGTCGATCGCCTGTATGCCAAGCTCCTGCTGATGCGCTTCAACCAATTGAAATGCGTCGGAAGGCCCGTAGAACGACTGTCCATCGGAGTCAGTACCAGCAGATGCGTGATCGCGCTGCACCAGGAACCTGCCGCCGCCGTAGTTCTTGTTGACGATGGCCTGCCAGAGAGCTTCGCGCGGCCCAGCGCACCTTGTGACCAGTGGGAGCAGAGACAGGGAGGCAGAGCCTGCCTCGTACTTCGAGATTGCTGCCTTGAACGAGCGCACCGCGGCGTAGTGATCACGGTCGCCAGATGCGACGACGCCTGTAACGGCATTCACGAACAGGTGCGCATGCATAGCGCCAGCGACGCTCTTCGTGAGTTCGATCTCTGCTCGATGCAGCGGTCGCTCAGCGTGGTATCCAACTACATGGCTGGCGCCAAGTCCGGCGAATCGCTCGCGCAGCTCGCTTGGAGAGAGTGCGAGGTCAGCGAACGAGGTCGGCGTGGGCGCTTCGACGCCCTCGATCTCTCCGCCAACATAGAAAGGTCTAACCCCGTGAGTTAGCTCGAAAACTCCGGGGTGAGTCTCGTCATCAGTGCCGAAGACCTTTTTGGCTTCGTTTGCCTTGTCCGCACGCCACACATCTCGGACATGCATCACTGCCGTGAGCATTCCCTCGGGGTGGCGGAGCGCTATCCGCTCTCCCGGCTTGATTGCACCGGCGAACTCCTCGGTCACATCGAGAACGACCGGCATCGGCCAGAGCACGCCGCTGGCAAGCCGCATGTCTTCGACAACTGAGTCGTAGTCGGCGCGATCCATGAACCCTCGGAGCGGACTGAAGCCGCCGTTCATGATCAGTTCGAGATCACGCAGCTGGCGCGGCAAGAGGTCCCAGCTCAGAAGGCTCAGCGCATCCTGCTTCAGTTCAGAGGACCGTGCTGGGGACGCCATCACGTCTACGAGGACGCCGCCGTGCGGTTCAATCAAGATCAGGACTCCCGATCAGAAACGATTACCGAGTTCGTCAGAGGTAAATGGGCTGCGAGAGATAACCATCGATGGCGTGACCAGACTAATAGCAGACTGCAAAAGAAATGACCGCGATCTATCGCCAGGTCAGCAATCGATCATAGGCGATTCGCCAGTCATTGTGCCTCAGCCGATGTTCTTCTCCGGAGCAGCGTCGCTATCATCTGAAATGCGCCGCGATTCGCTATTCGCCACAGCAGAATCGACGTGATCCCGTAAGCAGTTGCAGATACCAGTGTTCCGAGTACTAGCTTCGAGACATTAGTCCATTCGGTGCTGTCTATCGCCAGTAGAGGTGCGCCCACAGCTAACGCGAGTATGGCAGGTGAAACAAATGGTGATGCGACCGACATCAACGGAATAGAGAGTCTGCGAATCCACAGCACTACTATTAGCGCTGCGGCGGCCGATTGGGCGATCAGGATGGCCTGGCCAGCGCCTGTGATCCCGGACTCTGTCGCCAGGACAGGCATTGCAATGATGATGGTGATCAAAGCAACGGTATTTGCAAACGCAGCGGCTCGAGGAACACCAACTGCGGCAAGCGCCACAGAACCGGTAGCCACAATCGTCATCGGTATCGCCGCCAGCGCCAGGATCTCGGTCAGGCCAATCGCTGCCATCCATTGATTGCCCAGCAGGACTGGCACCGCGGCATCAGCAAGCACAACCAGAAACACCGCAGCCGGTACGGACACACTCAGACTGAGTTCAAGCATCTCAAGTGACCTGGTCGCGAAATCTGAGGGTCTGTTCTGGATTTTAGCCAGCGCGGGGAACCCTACTCTGCTGCCGACCAGACTGAACTCGCGAACAACATTCAGTGACAGCTTGTTTGACACTGTGTAGATCCCAAGGGCAGCTGGGCCCAGTACTCTGGCAATAATCACGCGATCAACTTGATGGGCCAACTGCGTCATCATGAAGTCAAGTGCCATCCACCTCCCAAACCTGAACATCCACGCCGCTTCGGATTTCACGAATTCAAGCCTGGGCATGTATGGATTGATGACGTACGAAACCGTCACTTGAGCAAATGCTCTGGCTACGGCGCCCCATACCAGCGCCCATACACTGCCAAGAATCCAGGCCAGTGTGATTGATACGATCGCTTCCGCGATGACTGAGCCAAGCTGCACCCATAGCGTGTCTTTGATACGAAGTTCCCGAACCAGACGCACGTTTGCCGGATTTATGAGACCGCCAATCAGCGACACAATCGCCAGTGCCCTGATGACCTCCGAGGCTTCAGGTATCTCGAACGCAGCAGCGATTAACGAAGCGCTAGCGAACAGCGCTACTGAGACCAGCACAGCACGCGCTAGGTCGATCGTGAACGCGGTGTTGATAGCGTTATTGATTACCCCTGGCCGCTGCACGATTGCCGCGCTGAATCCGGTAGTGGTGAACATTTGTATGACTGTGAGTACAGCGACCGCCACGCCCATCAGTCCAAAGTCATCTGGAGCCAGAAGACGCGCCAGGATCAGAATGCGGCCAATGGCCACCACCTGCTGAACAACGCGCGCAGCAACTGCCCAGGCAGCAGCCGATGTGGCCCGCTGCCCCAGGCTCTGCTGGCCTGGCGGAGAGGATTCCGGTGTGTGCTGATCCGTCACCAACACTGACCTTGCTGGTTTCGCAAACTAAGACCTTCTGGAGACGGAGAGATAGATATCTTTCATCTGTCGAGCCGTATTGCGAGAATTGAATCTCGCCTCAACTCGTCGCCGCCCGGCGGTACCAAATCGGTTGATGTCTGTGTCGCTCAGCACCTGTTCCACGCCCTTCGCTAGCGCTTCCGGATCTTTGGCCGCAACCAGCTTGCCTGTCACCCCATCATCCACTACCTCATCCATGGGAGGGACATTGGATGCGACCACGGGCAGGCCGCTGGCCATAGCCTCAATCAAGACAAGGCCCAGTCCTTCAGAGTAGCTTGGAAAGACGAAAACATCCGAGATCCTATGCAGGTCCGGTATGTCAGAGCGGCTGCCAAGCAAGGTGATGGATTCAGAGAGTCCTGCATCGTCGACCTGCTTCTGAATCTCCGGCAATAACTCACCATCCCCGGCGATCAGCAGGCGAATGTTTGGCCAGCGATTCTTCAGTTGCTGAACCATAGGTATGAGGAAGCGGTGCCCCTTTGTTGGATACAACCTGCCGACGGTCAATAGCACCGGATGGCTGCCTTCCAGCTCTAACTCGGCACGCAAGCGCTCTAGCGACGATGACTCTGGCCTTGGTTCAAAACGAGCGTTGTCCACTCCCGAATACACCACCTCGATATCGCCAGGATGAATCCCATACCTCTCAGAAGCCGAATCCGCTACCGCCCGCGACACTGCAAGGCCCTTCGCGAAGAAGTGCCTGTGCAGAAATGATCGGACAGCAAATCCAAATCTCCCCTGCTGGCGCAGGAGCGTCTCCTTCGCGATGGTCTCGTGAAACGTGGTCACGACAGGGGTTCTCGTAAGCTTGCCTGCTATCGCGCCGAACAGCTTGTCTAACTCGTGGTTGGCATGAATCACGTCCACCTGATTTGACCGTATGAACCTCGTCAATCGAATTAGAACTGCCGGTGCTGAGAGACGTCTGGCGTAGTTAAGGCAGACTGGATTGAACCCGGCGTCCTCGTATTCGCTCAAGAGTTCATGGTTCGGGTTCAGGTACGCGATCAGATTGCGCACCCCAAGGTCTCGAAGTTGAACAGCGTTCTGCACCAGGAGACGATTGATACCGCCCATCTGCAGACCCGCGACCATATGGAGAACAGTCAGCTTATTCTCAGAATTGCCGGGCCTATCGACCTCTACATCCAAGTTTCTGGCTCCCAATCCAGTAGTCTTTCGAATCTATCGTGATCTGTAGGCTGTCGCCCATATCTACTTCACAGTGTCTGGATTGGCGCTGGTATCCATATGCATGCCAGCCCCGCTAGCACGGCACGGCCACAGCTGATCTGGATGAATGAACAGGCGGGCCGTATGGTCATACCCGCTCAGCTATTGAGGCAACTGACTTCATGCACATGTACGGTTGGAGGGCTCATGCTGTGTTGCGTCCGAACTCTTCGGAGCACAGGCACGAATATTCACCTTGGAACAGGAGGCTCAGTTAGGTTGAGAAGGCGTGCTTGCCATTGGTCTCAATCTGCGATTGAATCGACTTACCATCAGTTTGGTGTTCGAATACATGGCCTGTCTCCCATCAATCATTAAGAAGAACAGAAGCGGATATATCACTGCTCGCTGTCTGGCCAACAGCCCAAAATTACCTAGAGTGCTCAAGGCCAGTATTAGTAGCACAATAGAAACTATGACAAAAAGCATATACGGATGCTTCACACTGGATTTCAAGTTAGAAAAAATAGTCCCCATTTTTATCGCCAACAGCAACAACAGTGCAGATGTTTCCATTGCCTGGACGAGGATTTGAGGCGAGTTAGCCTCCCACACGAAGGGCCGACCCACAACTGTTATTGTCGCCGGTATCAACCAGTATGGCTCAGCAACTCCTCTTGGGCTGAAATTGGAGTCTGATCCATCCGAGTCGGTGAAGTCACTCGACACTTGCTGCTCAAGCGCTTCTTGGATGGCATCTACCGACAAGCTGTCGAGCCCGACCAGTCCAAGCAAAAACGGAGCCAGTAGAACGCAAAGGATCGAGATCGGAGCTACTTTCAGAACAAACGCAGTGACCATTGAAGATGAATCTTTAAGTATCTGACCCGCAACTCCCACGCTACCTCCGATCAAGAACAGGACACCAAACTCCGGTCGAATCGCGATCAGTATCGCTGCACCGGGTCCTGCGATTAAGAACCCTCGGCGTTTTGAATAGGCGATCGCACAGGCAATTCCGTAGGTGAAGATGCCTGCCGCTCCGAATACCAGCGCGTCTTTGCCAAGACTGGAAGTCCAGAACAGAATACTTGGAAACGCGAATATTAAAACTGTATAGTCACGATGCTGGCGATCTGGATAGATCACGTGAATAGCCTTCACAAACATCAGTGAACCTATAAATGAAAATAACCCAAATACTACAAACCCTGCAATTAATGAATCTCCGACAACCGAATATACAATTCCTGTAATAAGACCAGTATTAACGGTACCGATACTAAAATTGGAGATAGGCCCATCAGATATAAAGTTGATTAGAGCGCTAAATTGGCCGGATCCAAGAGCCGCGCTAAGCTCCCGGCCAGCCTCGTCGTATCGTGACGCATCTGAGAAGCCCCAGATTGAGTCCGTCACAAAGAAGCGAACGAACACTGCATAGACCTTTAACAGTAGCCCGAACACTCCGGCGCCGATGAAAAACCTACGATCGTATTCTGGAGCCACGCGTAAAACCACGATGACGCCAACTACCACGCTCCCCAGTACGGCAAGGGCCGGGCCACCCACGTTCGCGTAGGGCGCCGAAGTCACAAGAACCCCAAGCAATACCACTATCGAGACGATAGCGACCATGCTTGATATGGAGCGCGTCGATTTAAGTCGCACGATCTGGACTCCATGATGCTCTGTGGAGTTTTTGCTGCTCAGGCCACTCTCCCCGCAATCGTCACATCGCCCTTAGTGCGAGCCAGCAGTGCTTTTAGAAACATGAGAAAACGGCTCTATGGTCATACTGTCAGATTATCTCAGTTGGCTTTCTTGCCTGGCCAGATGCCCTCGACTACGAACAACCCGAACCTTTGGATCATCCAGCTCTTTAGGTAGTCGCCACTTATTTGCGCCTTGACGCCCCGCTGAGCTGGATCGCGCTCGCTGGGCTGACCATTTTGAGATCTACAACACACGTCTATCAGGGTAGATCTGAACTGGAATTTGGATGAAACCCAATCTTCGACTACGATACGGTGTACACATGTCCGGTTGACATGGTGACTGGTAGGCGATTCCAAAACTACGTGGATAGGCCCAGCGCCCAGTGCGCAATCTGCCACAACGCGCGGCTGTTCGAAGTCCACACTTAGCGCAATCTCCATCCCACCGGCACCGACACCGACAAGCTTGCTCAGACCGTCCAACATGAATGCGTGGGAACCCGGCCCACCCCAAGCATGATGCCTATAGGAACATAATTTCTCATTGACAGGGGCCCAAATGGCAGACTGGATCACCCGGCGCAGCACCACCTATCTCGTCCTGACGGCTGCGTTTCTTCTCCTGATCTCGGTTTCTAGTTCGCGACCCGCGTCTGCGGCTGAATCTGTTAACTGGAGCCAGATCAACTCGATCACGATCCAAGGCGGACCTGACGAATACCTGAACAAAGCTGCTGAACTTCTCCAATCACACATCAGGGAGATATCAGGGCAGAACCTGTCAATCTCGTCCAACGGGACGCAGAGTAACGCGATCCACCTCAGTGTAGATCCGAATCACGGACACCTCGTCGGCAAGAACACCGACGCGTTCTACATCCGAACCCAGACAAACTCGATCACAATCGTGGGCAAGACTCCAATCGCCACATTCCATGGAGCAGCTCAACTACTGGAAGAACTTGGAGTTCGCTGGCTAGGGGTTCTGGACTACTGGACCACTATGCCCGATCAGCTGCATCCTGTTGCATTGGATGAGGCTCAAGAGCCTGCAGTGGCGTATCGCGATCTTGAGTTCACGTTCGGGCACATCCTGGTGTACCCAGGAGCCTCGGAAGAGACTTCAGACTGGCTCCTCCGCAATGGTGTGCAGGGCATGCATGAGTTGCAAGCTCATCACAGCTGGAAAATTTTCGCCCCAGCGTATGAAGTGGCCCAAGAGGACCCTACGGCTGTTTGCTACAACCCTGACGGCCTGACACCTAAACAGGCCCTCCCATATCACCCAGTCGTCATCGAACGTGCCAAGCAGTTCGCACGGGATTGGTTTGATCGCGATGTTGAAGGTAAACATCTTTCAGTACCCATCAGCCCACCAGACGGCAACATGATCTGGTGTGATGAATGGCGAGTAAACGGCAGCTACGACTCAACGACCATCACCAACCACGTGTTCGAGCTGACAAATGAAGTAGCGAGAATGCTTCAGGAAGAGTACCCCGGCAAGTACGCCTCGGTCATGAGCTACTCGTGGTATTCGAACGTACCGACAATTGATCTGGAGCCCAATGTTTATGTCCAGATTGTAGATTTTGGTCGGGGTGAACAGGATTTCGCTGAGCGTATCGAGGGATTTAAAAGCCACGAACTGGTCGGCATCAAGGATTTCATCGATGTGTGGGAGTGGTGGAAAGATCGAATACCTCCAGCTGGCAAAATCGATGTGCTACTTGGCGATCTGATTGCTGGCGGCACGGCCAACCACGACGCATTCGTGGCTAAAGTCTCCGATGGCTGGGCAGCAAAGGGTCGTGTGTACTGGCTTGCTTCCAAGCTAATGTGGGATCCCAGCCTCAGCACTCAGTCACTCCTGGATGAGTACTATGCTGCTGCATTTGGACCGGCTGAAACTCAGATGCGGCGTTTCTACTACCGCTTCGACACACGTCAGCATTCCGGAGAAGTCTACGCTCTTGGATTTCAGGACTTGCAAGACGCGCACGCGATCGCTCTACAGCATGGAGACGCTGATCTTATCAATCGAATCGAAGATGTGATCTACTACACATATTTCTGGTGGATGTGGGGAGAGCACGCTAGTGAACTGTACAAGTCTGTTAATTCTCGTGTAATCACTGAAGAAATATACTCGTTCGTCGAAGGTATCAAATCGCGTCGAATTATCACCTACCTTGAGCATTCAGAGCTCCTTGAAGAAATTCTCACCAGATGGTACCGGTTGAGTGAGAACGAGCTGAGTTCTCTCGCGGCACAGCCGCTCGCACCCGCCTCCCAGATACTTGCCAACGCCCTGAGTCAATGGCAAGGCCAGACGATCGTCGACGCGCCGCGCATCGATCTTGACACTGTGCCTCTGGCCGCTTTCGGGCAAGGAAGCAGCTTCGATGGAACCAGTCTGGGCGGCTGGATTAACCCTCGCGTACTCGTTCAAGTAGACGAACCTGGAGTGCTGCAGTTGACCGTGGCAATGAACAGGTCGTATGGCGACAACGTAATAGTTAGCGACACCGCAGGAGATATCGTCGCAGAGTTCCCATTCAATGGCACAGAGTGCCCTTGTGTCTTTAATCTTCCCGTAGCCGAACCTGGCAGATACTACATCGAATGGTGGCGTCATTTCACATCTGTTGCAGTCAATCACCCCGCGGCTTTGGATCTTGGCCGTCCATTCTCAGGTCTCAATTCGACTTACTGGCAAGATGGCGGCACCGTCTACTTCTATGTGCCAGCCGAGACGCCAGTATTTACGATGCAGCTAACTGAAGGCACTGTTCAACTGGTCGACCCGAACGGCAATCAGCTCAACTTTGCCGCTCCATCAGCAACTGTTACGAACCCTGCAGCAGGACTGTGGAGCATGCAGTTCTCCGGCATAGGGAGCCCAACCATAACGCTACTGGGAATTCCTGCACTCGCCTGGCATGACCCCAACCAGTTGCTGGCTGCAATGGCGCCTTATTCAGCATTCTTCAATAACGACCTCGTTCGTCCTGCAGACGAAACACTGGAGGACGGGATAAGCAATCCCTCAGCTACCCAGGTGCCACAGCCTACGGCAACGCCCACCCAGGCACCCCAGCCAACTGCAACGCCTACTCCTGCGCCGCAGGCGACGGCCACACCGGCCCCCGCTCCTGCACAGGGAGGGTCCGGCGGAGGTTTTGCAGCGCCACCACCTCCGCCGACGCCATCTGTCGTAGCACCCGTGGTGAGGCAGCCAGGCGCGCCGTCTGCGATAGATGTTGAGCCGGGAGACAAGCAGCTCACCTTCACCATCACTCGACCTGAGGATGATGGAGGAGCCCAGATACTTGGCTACAGGATTCTGGACCAGGAAACGGGCTCGGCATCAAGGCACGATCTCCAGGCGTTCCAGTACTTTGACGAGAAGTTCACCATAGTGCTCTCAGGTCTTGAGAACGGTGTCCTGAAATCGTTCGCAGTAAAGGCATACAACGAGGCAGGATTTGGCCCCGCGGCGGTAGTCGGTCCAGTAGCGCCCGGACTGCCAGAGTCGCCAGAGCCAGTTGAGGAGCCGGTTGTCACACCGACGCCGACCACTGTCGCACCGCCTCTGTTCGGCGCGGCAGAGGAGCCACCAACTGAAGAGACGGAGCAGGTAGAGCCGACTGCAACGCCAATCACGGTTGTGCCGATCCCAACGCCGACTCCGACGCCCACGCCGATCCCTGTGCCCACGCAGGCGCCAGTGCCAACTGCCACTCCGCGCTCTGCACCCACGCAGGCGCCAAGCGTCTCCACTTCGGAACCGGAAGAGATAGTGGTGCCAACCACTGGTGAGCTGATCACACAGGAGATCGAGGTCGAATCGGGATGGAACCTGATCTCGTTCAGGGTCGTGCCTGAAGACACCCAACTGGCAGATGTGCTGGAGCCGCTCTTCGACGTCCTTGAAGAAGTGAAGATCGTCAACAACGGCGTCACGTTGTCGCTCACGAAGGATGAGCTGGAAGACAGCAACATCATCCTTGACCCGATGATCGGCTACTGGACACGAGTCTCCGAATCGGCAACCTTCGAAGTCGACGGACTTGAAGTCGACCCAACGGTTGAGCTGATCCTGACTCCAGGCTGGACTGTGATCAGCTACCTGCCGGACGAGGCTATGACGCCGGCAGAAGCGCTGGCATCGATCGCCGGTAAGTACGATGAGGTTCGTGCGCTGGACGGCGAGGCTTCGACGTTCTTGCCAGATCTTCCGGCAGAGTTCAACACTCTGCTGCTGATGGAGCCTGGACAGGGATACATGATCCACATCACGGAAGAGGCCGTTCTCTCGTTCCCCTAGCGGACATCAGACAGAAACAGGAAACTGAACAGGCCGTGGGCAAAAAGCCTACGGCCTGTTCGCGTCACGACTGTGGTGACACCTAAGTCAGATACCACCCCCAACACACAGGTGGTCCAATCGATGTGTAACTAAACTTGAAGTATTCTCAACTTTGTACACTGTGCGGAACCTGATGCGGCTGGCGCGCCGAGAGGGTCCGACACTCGCCTGCTCAAAACAACGTCTGGATCTCCGGCGACAGCTACGGATCAAGAAAACGAAACTGCGGTCAAGAACCCGTCCCGCCAGCACTCAGAACACCATGATCAGCACAGTTCGCAACGTCACATCATCCCCGGCTCAGCTCTTCGGCATAGCCGTCGTAGTGATGGCGACGCTCATCGGCCTGCAGTTCCTGGCCGCTCAGAACGACTCAGGGCTGTTTGAGGCGCCTGCAGTGAGCGGCGAGCCGGTGCACCAGGTCGAAGCGCCCGTGGTCGCCGTCGAACCGGTTTCGCCAGACGACACCCTGGTCTTTGGCGCTCCTGCCGAACCGCCGGTCGAAGTCTCCGAACCGGTGCCTCAGCCTGTTGAGGTGATCGAAGAGGTGATTGAGCCGGTGTTCCCGGCGACACCCGAACCCAGAACAACGCTCATACCGACATTCTCCTGGTTCAATGTCTACGGTGACGATGTGCGTGTCGGTAACAGGCCGGTGCAGCCAGGAGACGTGATCACGGCGTATGACTCAGACGGCAACCTCTCCGGCCGTTTCGCAGTGACGGATGAGGGACGCTTCGGTCTGATGGCTGTCTACTACGACGATCCTGCGACCGAAGTAGACGAGGGCATGGGCGAGGGCGATGCGATCACGTTCAAGATCAACGGACAGCCGGCGAACGTGCCGTCGCTTGAGCAGCCGAAGTGGAACGCGAACACCACGCTGCTCTACGTGAACCTCGAAGCTGAAGGCTAGAGGCGAGCGTGCGGCGAACCGCCACTCGCAGGCCAGCCAGATCACGCCAGAACCAGCGACTCTATAGCGTCTCAACAGACGGCGAATCGATCTGCGACCGCCTCGTCACGTTCCGAGTATCGAAAACCATCTTCGCCGTATCGGCAACGAACCTGTAGTCGATCGCCGAGTGGTCGGTGAGGATCACCACGCAGTCGGCCTCTTCCAGCAATGCTGCCGTCAGATCTGATGACGTGTAGGTCTTCACGCCCACCTCAACGGATGGCACGTGGGGGTCGTGGTATCTGATCTCTGCGCCACGCTCTTCCAGGTGTTCGATGATGTCCAGCGCAGGCGATTCACGCACGTCGCTGACATCCCTCTTGTAGGCAACGCCGAGAACCGCGATCTTTGAGCCATTGATGCTCTTGCGGCCCTTGTTCAGCGCCTGCCCTATCCTGTCGACAACATAGTCAGGCATGCGGGAGTTGACCCGGCCAGCCTGGTCGATGAATCCGGTCTCAAAGCCTTCTTGCCGGGCGCGCCACGACAGGTAGCTGGGATCAACGGGAATGCAGTGTCCGCCAAGACCCGGCCCCGGATAGAAGGGCATGAACCCAAACGGCTTCGTGCTCGCCGCTTCGATAACGCTCCAGATATCTATGCCCATGCCGTGAGCAATGATCGCAAGCTCGTTCACAAGCCCGATGTTCACCGCACGGAAAGTGTTCTCCAGCAGCTTCGCCATCTCGGCCTCGCGGGTGGAGTTCACCGGCGCAACGTGCGTGAAGACTTTCTCGTAGAACGCGAGCGCCTTCGCAGTCGACTCCGGCCCCATGCCACCCACAACCTTCGGGATGTCCCTGACAAGGTGTGTCTTGTTGCCCGGGTCGATTCGCTCTGGCGAGAAGGCCAGGTAGAAGTCCTCTCCCGCCTTCATCCCCCTCTGTTCGAGAATCGGGGCGATCAGCTCCTCCGTGGCGCCCGGGTACACCGTGCTCTCGAGCACGATCACCTGCCCGCGCGTGATCACAGGCGCAAGCGATTCGGCGGCAGAGGAGACAAATGAGATATCCGGGTCTTTGCTCTTTCCGAGCGGCGTCGGCACACAGATGCTGATGGCATCGACACCTGATAGCTCAGCGAAATCAGTCGTCGCGTGGAACGTTCTGGCATCAACCGCTGTCGCCAGCTGCTCAGACGGCACATCCTCGATGTGTGAGACACCGCTGTTGAGCGTCTTCGCACGCGCCGCGTCGACATCGACACCTGTGACCTTGACGCCCTTTTCGGCGAACTCCATCGCCAGCGGAAGGCCTACATAGCCGAGCCCAACGATTCCAACCTCTGAAACACCGTTACTCGATGACATTAGCTCGCCCTGCTCACTGATTCTCCGCCAATAAGCGAATCCGCGATCTCGCTCATAGTCGCGCTCTTGACCAGCCCGGACTCCTCGAGCCGTCTGTATTCCTGGAATATTCTCTCCAGGCCTCCCAACAATCCCTCAGGGTCGCTGGCGATGTTGAAAGGATGGGTCCACAGGTGGAATATGCCGCCCCTGGACGATGCCTTTCTGAGCGAGCGGATCGACTTCTGCACCCTCACAGCGATCGGAACATAGCGTGCCCAGCCGCTCCTGTGAAGGTAGCTGTAGCTTGCCGGCACATTCACCACGTCCCCTTCCAGCGATGGTTTCACGACTGGAGCCGAAACAGGCAGGAAGTGGTCCGCCAGCCTGGCTACGCGTTTACCGAGCGTTCCCGGCATTCGCCACGTCCACGAAGGCGCTACGCCTCTGTACGAGGTGATTCCGTTTCTCGACAGGACATCGGTGTGCGCAACCGCATTCCTCGGGTAGACAAACGACTTCAGGTCGATGTCTCGCCTGTCCGCCACCGCCTTGCACAGCTTCAACTCGGCATCGAACTTCTCAGCGTCCGAGTTCGGCTGGCCCATGATCATGTGGGTGTAGTTGTGGCACCCGATCTCCTGTGGCACAGCGCAGGCTCGAATGCGCTCAACAATGTCGGACCCGTGCCAGAAGTGCGCGTCCGAAGGACCGCGCCAGTTGATCTGGCGCTCGGTCTCCGCAACATGACCGGCATCAACCGGCACTCCAGGATCCTGCTCGCCCTCGTCCATCATCAGCTTTCCAACGACAGCCCAGGTTCCCTTGACTCCATACTGCTCGAACATCTCGAGAAGCCGGTCGATGACGTAGCGGGTCCGCTCGAACTCGCTGTCGTGATTCGCATATCCGCCACGGTGAACAGAGCCCCATGCGAGTTCGGTGTCCAGTGAGAACACGAACGAGCCGTGGCTGCGGGTTTCTTCAGAAGTGATTGTCACAGACGAGATCCTGAGTTCAGTTGGCTTCAGATAGCGGCGCTCTGCTTGCGCCTGATCGGTCATTCAGCGTCGACGCCGTAGCTCCTAGAGCAGCTCCAGGTCTCCCATGGAAACGCCCCAGTTGCCAAGGTCTTCCAGGTCACCCAGGGAGCCAGACAATGGGTTTGCGGTCAGGATCAACCACTCGCCAGGCAGTTTCCTGAACCTGTTGCCATCCAGCGCGGCACGGTGGAATGTCCCCTGCGGGTAGTAGCCCACGATGTAGTCGGCTCGAACATGATCGGCAACCGACTTAAGCAGTCGCCGAGCAAGATCGAGGTCTTCACGTGCAAGCAGCATCTCGGAAAGCACGATCTCACGCAGTCCGAACCTGCTGTTTGCCCTGAAGATCGCCATCGCCTCAAGGCCTTCGTCGGATTCGATGCCAACCGCCCGGTAATCGATGGTCGGGTGCTGGGCGTAACGCCACATGTAGTAGTCGCGGGAGTGCTTCGTGTGGAGCATGTCGCCCCAGATCACGGTGTCCTGCTCGATCAGCGAGTGGACATCCGCCCTGCTCACCAGGCTCTCAACCGTCCCAGGATTGCCGCCTTCGAAGCAGCGCTCTGTCGATGCGTTGCCGGGCCATTTCAAGATCTTTGCACGGCCCATGCCCCAGATGAACTTCGGGTAGTTCAGAATCCGGACAACCGGCTGAACTGTGCCAATCGTCTGCCAGCCCATCTTCAGGTAGCCAGGCCGTGACATATCGTTCGGTGTGTTGAAGACGAAATCGACGCCCTCTTCACGAACGTCAGCCACCGCCTGCAGAGTCAGGTTCTTGAAAAGGCCCATGCGACGGAAATCGGGATGCGTGGATGTATCGACGGCACGCACGCCTCTGAGCGTCTTGCCTGCTCGCTCGAACTCCCAGCGCAGGAACGCTCGCAGTCCAATGATCTTGCCGTCATGCGCCTCAGATTCGGCGAGCAGCACGTGGGAGCGGCCAAATGGACTGATCTCGTGCTTCCACGACCACATATCCTCTGTGCGCTTCAGGATCTCGGTCTCGCCCAGAGATGCTCTCATCAGCTCGAGAATCGCCGGCAGCTCATCGCTCCGACGCTCGCGCATCGTGTACGGCAGCTCTGAGGCCTGTGGTGGCGTGGCTTGAGCTGTCATCAGGCAGCCACCTCGCTCACCTGTGCGCCGTAGATCTCCAGGTAGAGTTCTTCGGTCCGCCTCACCATGTGCCGAATATCGAACTCTGCGCCTACTCGTGCATATGCGCGCTCCGCCAGCGATCGGCGAAGCTCATCGTTCGCAAGCAGATCATCGATCGCTGCTGACAGCTGATCGGGAACAAGCGCATCGACCATCATGCCTTCAGTACCCTCTCGGAGCATCTCCGGCAGGCCGCCGACGCGGGTGGACAGGACCGGTGTCCGCGTTCCCATCGCCTCAAGCACTGAGATCGGCATGCCTTCGAACTGCGATGAGAGCACAAATAGATCGGATGCGGCGATGATCTCCCTGGCGTCATCTCGCAGCCCGGTGAAGACCACGTTACGATCGATCCCAAGCTCTTGCGCTTCAGCCTTCACATCGTCAAGCAACGGACCCTGGCCAACCAGCACAAACGAAACATCAGGCGTCGAAGCAAGCGTTCGCTTCGCCGCAACCAGCAGATCGGTGTGGCGCTTCTTCGGTGTGAAGTTCGCCACGCAGGTGACGATTCGGTTCCCGGCAGGTATGCCGAACTCGTCTTTCAGCCACTTCGAGTCTTTCGACAGCGTGCTGAGCTGCTCAACGTCGACACCGTTCTCAATCGTGTTGAGCCGGAGGGATTCGCCGACGTTCATGCCGGATCGAATCGACTCTTCGACGTTTTCGGAGACTGCGACTACTGCGTCGTTCATGCGGTAGGTGAGCCTGTTCGCCACCCGCATCAGCCGGTTGTATCGCTCCCAGACGTTGTGCTCTGAGTAGACGATCTTCTTCACAGGCGAGAACTTGGAGGCGAGGCGGCCCACGAGACCGGAGTACGGGAGATGGGCGTGAAGAATGTCGATCCGGTCTTTTCGCAGCTTGCGGTTGAGTGAAAACAGGGTCCGCGGGTCATACGGAACTCGCTGCTTCAGGCATGTAACCGGGATTCCCTGCTCCTCGATGCCACTGACCAGTTGGTCCTTCCACGGCAGGAAGTATGCGGCTGAGTAGTTGAAGCGATCACGGTCAACGTGCCTTGCAGCGCTGACGAGCAGGTTCTCGGCTCCGCCAGAGCCCAGCCCCTTGATCAGCCATAGGACATTGATGCGTTCTTGGTTCATTGCTAGTCGGCGTCTGCGGCATTCACCGAAGGAGCAGCGCTCGCTCCGTTCAACATATCTTTGAAGAGTCGCTCGAACTGGCCTGCGACTATCTCCAGGTCGTAAGTCGATCTACACCATGTTCGCGCTCTGGCTCCCAGTTCCCCGCGCCATCCGGGTCGGTTCACAAGACCCTCAAGACCATTCACAAGCTCGTCCAGATCGCCCTCAGGCACAATCACGCCGGTCTCACCGTCCAGCACAACCTCGCGTGCCCCTCCAACATCGAAGGAGACCGATGGCAATCCGGCCATCCCTGCCTCGATCAATACGCCGGGCATGCCTTCCGATCTCGAAGAGAGGGCGTAGATGTCCATTCCAGCCAGGACTGCGGGTACATCATCTCTCAGACCCAGGAACGAGATCCTGCCTGAGATACCGAGCTCACCGGCCAGGTCTTCGAGCGCAGCACGTTCAGGCCCATCTCCAACCAGAACCAGCTTCACAGGAAGCTCGCTTTCTATGAGCCGCGCTATGGCTCTGATGAGCGTGTCCTGGCCCTTCTCATGCGACAGTCGCCCAATGCTGCAGATCGCTACATCGTCGTCAGCTAAGTGAAGTTCAGACCGCGTCGCTGTTCTCGTGTCTGGTGAGTCTGCAATTCGAAATGCGGACGAGTCGACGGCATTGGGTATGAAGTGGACCCGCTCTTCGTCGTACCCGTAGTGCTGAATGAAGTCCCGTCGGGAGAGTTCGCTGACAGACACGACGCGGTCGATCCTGCGCAGCCAGAACCTGTTGAACCATCTCTTTCCGCGTGAGGCGGCCCAGTAACTCGCCAGGCCAATGTTCATGTACACCGTCTTGACCCTGCGGCGGGCAAGTTTGGCGACAGATGCGTACTTGAGAGTGTCGGTGCCGTGTCCAACGATGATGTCCGGATCGAAGTCACGGACGGTTTTGAGCACACGCCGCACGCCAGACGGTTCGATGCGGAATATGCGGTCAAGCACTGTCCGCTTCACATTCAATTCGTACGACTGGATCTCGCCGAAGTCGTAGCGGCTGTCGGCTTCGCTGGGCGGGTAGAGACTGCAGATAGCGTTCTCGGCGCCGAGCTGTTCAAGGCGATCGGCAAGGCGCGCGGCGAACTGTTCTGCGCCTCGCAGTTGCGGACTATTTATCAGGTGGAGAATCCGCATATCGACCGCTGCTCTGTATGCCGAGAAACGACCCGCTTACCCGTTTCGGACAGGTCTGCGGGCTCTGGCGATCTTCCATCCGGCAGTTCCAGTGAATCGATGGAGCAGGGCTGCTCTCTAGTCGGACATACCTACTGCAACTTCGGGGCTGAACGGTATTACCGGCCGGAGTGAGTCATGCATGTTTGCGGCCGGCACAGCATCGACTCCAACCATCTCAAGCGCCTTGAAGACCGATTTGGCCAGCAGATCTGGATCATGCCGGACCTTCGGGTGATTAACGCTCATCGGAGCGGCCAGCGTGGTTCGAGTGAAGCGAATGAGATCAGCTTCAGAGTGCTGCACCTGGCCCGCACCCTCCTCGGCATACCTCGCAAGAATGTCGTCCGGAATAGCCCTGCTATTGACGAGCACTGCGTCGAGCAATGTGCCGTCCAGGTAGCGGACGATCTCGCGTGCGAAGTCTGAAGCATCGAAATCGCCCGTCTCGCCACGCTTCGTCATCAAGTTGCAGATGTAGATCTTCTTCGCATCGCTCTGAGCGATAGCATCCGCAATCTGCCCTGTAAGCAGGTTCGGGATGATGCTCGTGAAAAGGTCGCCAGGACCCATCACAATCGCATCAGCACTGGCGATAGCCTCTAGTGCACGCGGATTCGTATCTGCAGGCGGGTCCAGGTAGACCTCTGCGATCCCCGGCGTGTCGCCATTGCGCAGATCGATAGTCGATTCGCCTCTGAGAATGCTGCCGTCGCTCAATCGAGCGCACAGATCAGCAGACTGCAGAGAAACGGGAATCACCTCTCCGTCCACGCCCAGCATCTGCGACATAAGCTGCACTGCATGCTCGACATCGCCATGCATGGATGTCAGCGCTGCCAGCAGCAGGTTGCCAACCGTGTGGCCGTTCAGACTGCTCTCGGCGCTGAATCGGAACTCTGACGCGGTGCTCAACGACTCCGAGAAGCGGTTCTGGTCGCTCAGCGCCACCAGGCACTTGCGAAGGTCTCCGAAGGGAGGAAACCCGAACTCTTCGCGCAGAACGCCTGAGCTCCCGCCACTGTCGAAGGTTGTAACTATGGCGCTGAGGTTGAGCGGATACTGCTTCAGCCCACTGAGAAGGGCTGAAGAGCCGGTGCCGCCACCTATCACCACCACATTTGATCTCTGTTCGGTCAAGACGATGCCTCGATCTGCTATCTCGTAGCTCAACTATCGGGAAGCTTTAATTACGTTTGTTTCAATCTGCTCCGAATGTTCGGATCGATTCGTGCATATCCGGGCCGGCGTCCAGGTCATCGTCCGCATCCAGCCCGTAGTCGGTCTCAGCAGGCACGCGGCCGACTGAGTAGTAGTCGATTCCGTGAAGCGAAATCTCGATCGGGTCGTGCATGTTGCGGCCATCAACCACGATCGGGTGGTTCATCAGGCCCTTGATTCGCTGCCAGTCCACCGTCTTGAAGTCACTCCAGTCGGTGACAATCACCACAGCATCGGCATCGGCAACACACTCGTACATGTCTTCTGCGTACTCGATCTCGTCGCCAAGAACAGCCTTCGCGGCGTCCATCGCCATGGGATCGAAAACCCTGATCGAAGCGCCGTCAGAAGCGAGACGGTCGATCAGCCGGAGCGCAGGTGCGTTGCGAACGTCATCGGTGTCTTGCTTGAAGGCCAGGCCCCAGACTGCGACGGTCTTGCCAGACAGCGATCCGTCGAGCGCGCCTGTAAGCCTCTGGAGCAGCCTGGCGGGCTGGCGCTCGTTGACGCTGTGCACGTTCTCCATGAGCGGCATAGGAACATCGGCTCGACGTCCCATATCGATCACAGCCAGCGTGTCCTTTGGCAGGCAGCTGCCGCCATAGCCAATGCCAGGAGCGAGGTGCTTGCTGCCGATACGCGGATCGAAGCCCATCACCTTGCGGACATCCTCGACATCGGCTCCCAGCGCCTCGCAGAGCGATGCGATCTCATTCATGAACGAGATCTTGGCTGCCAGGAATGCGTTGCTCGCATACTTGCTCATCTCTGAGCTTCGAGTGTCGACTGTGAGTATTAACCCGGGCGCAACGAAGTCTGAATAGAGATCGACCAGCTTCTGAGCCTCGCCGTAGTGCTGGCAGCCGATAACGACTCTGGAAGGGGCGTTGAAATCCTCAACCGCCTTGCCTTCCCGCAGAAACTCGGGATTGCTCAGGGCCGGGCAGTCGAATCCAGCCTCTTCGGCCACGATCGCCCGGACTTTCTCCGTTGTTCCAACCGGAACTGTGCTTCTGACCACCACTGGCATCTGGCGAGTGATCGCCTTGCCGATGTCCTCGGCAGCCTTGAATACCGCCGATGTGTCAGCCGAGCCATCGTCGTTTGGAGGCGTGCCAACGGCAACGAACATGAGGTCTGCGCTCTCAGCAGCAACACTGATGTCCGTTGTGAACGCAAGCCGGCCGCCTTCGACAGCTTCAGTCACCAGCTCGCTGAGACCTGGCTCGTACCAGGGAACAACACCGCTCTCGAGCGAAGCGATCTTCTCAGGGCTGATGTCAACACACGTCACGTGGTGGCCGCGGCTCGCGAATCCCGCCGCAGTGACCAGGCCAACGTATCCAGTTCCTACTACACCGATTTTCAAGACAACCTCTCTTTTGGAAGGGTTTGCAACAAGCCGGGATTAGTTGCTCGGTACTGATTTCATATCGTCTGTGGACGCGTCCTTCAGTCCGGACTTGCGCACAGGCTGGGTGTTCAGTTCGGGGCGAAACGTCGGAACCAGCTCTCGAAGCGCCGCAACCACGGCCTTCTTGTCTCCTGACTCAATCGCCTTCGAAAGGTCTTTGAGACCCCTGGCGATCTCGGCAGATGTGGCCGAATCGCCGGTTCGACTGATGAATATGCGGTCATGGGACGTGGCGACAGTGCCTTCTTCGGCGCTGAGAATGTCTTCGAACATCTTCTCGCCGGGCCTGATGCCTGTGAACACAATCGGAATATCTTTATCTGGCTCGAAGCCGGACAGCATGATGAGCTGCCTCGCCAGGTCGACGATCTTCACCGGCTCGCCCATGTCCAGGACGAACACCTGCCCGTTCTCGCCCATCGCGCCCGCCTGCAGCACCAGCAGAACAGCCTCCGGGATCGTCATGAAGTAGCGGCGCATCTCGGGATCGGTAACCGTCACTGGACCACCGCGAGCTATCTGCTCTTTGAACACGGGAACGACGCTGCCGCGACTGCCCAGCACATTGCCGAATCGAACCGAGACGAAGTTCACATCGCCGGTCTTTCCAACATCGCTCACCAGCAGCTCAGCAGCGCGCTTGGTTGCTCCCATGACAGACGTGGGGTTCACGGCCTTGTCAGTTGAGACCATGACGAACTTCTCGGCGTTCCACATCTGTGCCAGCCGGGCAACGGTCCTCGTGCCCATGATGTTCGTCTTGGCAGCACGGTCTGGATGCTCTTCCATCAGCGGCACATGCTTGTAAGCAGCGGCGTGGAACACCACCTGCGGCTCATAGCGCTGGAAGACCTCGTTCACCTCAACGAAATCGCGAACATCTGCCACAACCGGCTGAACCTTCACATCTCCACCGAACTCATGCCTGATCGCACGCTCGGTGTTGAAGACACCCGTCTCATCCTGGTCCAGAACGATCACAAGTTTGGGATCGAAGCGGCTCACCTGGCGGCACAGCTCAGAGCCGATAGACCCGGCGCCACCAGTCACAAGAATCGTCTTGTCGTTCAAGAACTCCCTGACCTGCGCCGTATCGACACGCACAGGGTCTCGGCCAAGCAGCTCTTCAATCTGCACATCACGAATGTCTTCCAGCCTCACAACACCGGACACCAGTGTGCTGAAGCCGGGAACAACCTTGATCTCGGAGATGCCGGCGTCTCTGCCGAGGCTGACCGTCTGCTTGATGATCTCGCCCGGCACCGAAGGCATCGCTATCCAGATCTCGTCTACGCGGTACTTCGTGACCAGCGCAGGGATCTCCGCTCGAGTGCCCTGGACCCTGATGCCATGCACCAGCCGCCCGCGCTTGCGATGGTCGTCGTCGACAAATCCCACGCCCTCGTAGCCAGCGCCAACCTCTTCGGTCATCGCTCTTGCGATCTGCGCGCCTGCATCACCGGCTCCGACGATCAGCACACGGCCACGGCTTCGCGACTTTGTGCGCATCTGCCATTCCGTTGCTATTCGAATGCCGATCCGTGAGATGGCCAGGCCAGTCGCAAGCAGGAACACATGAGTCAACGCAAACTGGACGAAGGTCACGAATCCCCAGTCGGCAGGATTCACCGCAAATATCGCGACCGTAGAGATAACAAGGCCAAGCAGTATGGTTCGTGAGAGAACCACCAGGTCCCAGACGTTGGCCCGCTTCCACTCGATGTCGTTGACAGAAGATATCGAGATGGGCAGCAGGTTGGCGATCAGCGCTATTCCGAGAACGATGCTGGCGTCTGCGGCAGATATCGATTCCCCCGGCAGCCGGGCGATCAGCGCCAGTGCGATGACAGTGGCAATGATGATCGTCAGACCGTCAGTCAACGCGAACGCGGCGGTGCGGACTGTGCGCCTTGCCGGCCTCAGTCTCTCAGGCAGTGTTCGCGCCTTGCTTTGTGACAATTCGTTCAAAATTTCTCTGGGCCCAGTGGCCGTTCAGTGTCTTGTATGCCGTACAGCACTCGTCGAGCGAGATAGTGGCCCGAGTTGCGTTAGGACTGTGTTACCGCTGATTTGAGCTCACTTACCACTCGAACAGACTGCTCTTCAGTCATTCGACCAAAGAAAGGCAGTGCGATTGAGCGGTCTGACACGTGCTCTGCCACCGGGAAGTCCCCCCTGCCGTGGCCAAATCCAGATGCGTAGTACGGCTCCAGGTGAATGCACGGGAAGTAGTTGGAAGATCCAATCCCACGCTCACGCAGCCGCTCCAGTACAGCGTCCCGCTGCTCACGCGTGAAGTGATCGGCAAGCCTGATCACGTACACGAACCAGCTCATATCTACATGCGGAGCTACGTACTGTGTACGCACCTCTTCAACACCGGAAAGAAGCTCGTTGTATCGCTCGGCAACGCCGGTTCTGAGCGCAAGAAGCTCAGGAAGCCTCTCGACCTGTGCAGAGCCAAGCGCGCAGTTGATATCGCTAATGCGGTAGTTGTAGCCAAGCTGATCGTGCGCAAGCCAGCCAGCGCTCTCACCGCGTCCCTGGTTTCGCTTGCTGCGAGCCAGCGCCGCGATGTCGTCACGATCCGTGACCAGCGCGCCGCCTTCGCCAGTAGTCATCTGCTTGTTCGGGTAGAAAGCGAAGATCCCGGCATCGCCGAAACTCCCAGCGCTCCTGCCCTTGTAAGCGCTGCCGATCGATTCGGCAGAGTCCTCGATCAGCCCAAGGCCATGCTTCTGTGCGATCTCCTCAAGACGATCCCAGTCAGCCGGGTGGCCGAAGACATCTACAGCGATGATCGCCTTCGTGCGAGGTGTGATCGCCTGCTCAACCTTTTCGGGATCGATGCACAGCGTGTCAGGGTCTATATCTACGAACACAGGCTTTGCGCCTGCGAAGAGGATGCAGTTAGAAGATGCGACAAAGCTAAACGGTGTCGTGATCACTTCATCGCCGGGCTCGATGCCAAGGCCGAGAACCGCAAGGTGCAGAGCGCTCGTGCCGCTGTTCACAGCTACGGCATGCTTCACGCCAGCCTTCTCGGCGAGCAGACTCTCGAACTTTGGAAGCTCAGGCCCAAGGCTGAGCATGGGGCTGTTCAGGACCTTGAGAACAGCATCACGCTCTAGATCGGTGATATCAGGACGTGCGAGCGGGATCGCCGTTTCAGCTGCCGGGCCTCTCTGCGGTGTATCGAGAGCCACCTTGCTCATCCCCTTTTGTCGATAGCCATCGGCGGCCTTCCGACCACCGTTGTGTGAGGCTTCACATCTTTCGCAGCCGTTGCTCCAGCGCCCACCGTCGACCACTCACCAACGACTACACCCGGAGTGACGCTGGCTCCTGTGCCAACGTGCGCTCCTCTGCCAACTGTCACCGTGCCTGCCAGGCTGGCTCCGGGTGAGATGTGTGCGAAATCCTCAACAACGCTGTCATGATCGACAGATGCGTTCGTGTTGATGATCACGTGCTGTCCTATCACCGCCTCGGCGTTGACCGCCGTGTTGGCCATCAGGACAGAGCCTTCCCCTATCTCAACCCCCGTCCCAATCTGGGCCGACGGGTGAACTGCGGTAAAGAAGCGCCTGCCAGCGCTGCGGATCTCGCTGGCAACAGCCTCACGTGTTCGATTGTCACCGATCGCAACCAGAAGGGCGCAGTCATCGGTATCACGTCGGCTGAGCCAGGTAGCCAACCCTTCGAGTACCGTGAGTCCCAGCACAGTCTTGCCGTGCATCTCCTGGCGGTCGTCGAGAAATCCAACCAGGCTGGCTTCGGGATCGAGCTTGACGATGTCAGCCACGACCTTCGCGTGGCCACCAGCCCCGACTATCGCGACATCTGTCACAGGCGACCTCAGTTGTTCGTTCGGGAACCGGCGTTCTGAGTCTTCGACGGCAGTTCCGCAGGGTCACTGCCAAAGTCGTCGTTCGCACCCTCTTCGGCATAGACGCCGTCACGAGTCACAAACGCCACCCAGAGAGTCTTGAACAGGATCTTCACATCGAGCCACACAGAGAGGTTGTCCACATACCAGACATCCAGCTCGATCCGCTCTTCCCAGGGAAGTCGGTTCCGGCCGTTGACTGACGCCCAGCTCGTGATCCCAGGGCGTACTTCGAGCCTGCGCCTCTGGTGAGGTGTGTAAACCTCAACCTGGTGAGGAAGAGTTGGCCGGGGACCGATGAGGCTCATGTCGCCATTGAGCACATTGATGATCTGAGGCAGTTCGTCAAGCGAGAGCGCTCGAAGCAGGCGGCCGATGCGTGTGATGCGATTGTCATCCTTGACCACCGTCACGCCAAGCCCCTTGTTCACAGCGCCATCGACCATCGTTCTGAACTTCCAGATGACAAACACCCGGCCGTCCTTGCCAACGCGCTTCTGGCGGAAGAAGACTGGTCCGTGAGATTCGAGACGTATAGCCAGTGCGATCATCGCCAGCGGCAGTGAGAGCACAATCAGCCAGGTGAGGCTTACGGCTATGTCAATCCCGCGCTTGATCAACTTGGTCCTCTTTCGGTACGGCCTTCGATCCACGTTGCCGGTATTCCCGTTCAACGCGTAAGGATCGATGTTTGCAAACGGTTATCACCGTTGTAACAGCAGGCCGCCGGGAGACCTGAACCTATCTATCTGATCTGATCGCTGCCAGGGGTCTTGTTTTCTGCGCCTATGAGCGCATCTTGACTCTGCGCCAGGTACGGATGCCGCTCCGCAACCAGCCTGGCATAGTGCCATAGCTGGCGGTCCATCACCAGCTGTTCATCGAAATACTGCGCCGCTCTCTCGCGGCCCTTCTCACCCATGCTCTTCGCCAGTGTAGGTGACTTGAGGATATCCACGATGCCCTGCCCGAGCGCATCAGCATCGCGCACAGGCACCAGCAGGCCGGTCTCTCCGTGTGAAACCTCCTCGCGGCAGCCACGGATGTCCGATGCGATCACCGGCTTGCCAGAGGCCATAGCTTCGATGATCGTTCGAGGCATGCCCTCGCGGTATGACGGCAGAGCGAACAGATCGACTGCAGCCATCATCTCCTCAACGTCATCGATGAAGCCCGTGAACTGCACTCGGAACGGGAGATCGGTTGAGTTCAGATACTCGTGAACTACCTGCTGCGTCTCCAGGTCCCTGTCGCCAGCGGCCTTGTTGTCTCCGGCCACCAGCAGAACGAGATTCGGCATCTTCTGAGCCGCCTGGCGCATCGCCTCCAGCAGTTCGAGAATGCCCTTCTCTCTAACCAGCCGGCCAACGAAACCGACAGCCAACTCGCCATCTTTGATTCCGAAGCGCTCTCGAACAGCGCTGTTATCTTCACGAGGCGAGAAACGGTTGATATCGACGCCGTTGCTGATCCACACGACTCTCTGCTGCGGAGCGATGCCATACTGAACCGCCGCTTGGGCATCCTCAGTGCTCTGAGTGAACAGCATATGAGTCAGCTTGCCGAGCCCTCGCTCGAAGAGAATCGTGATTCGCCTCGCCCACGGAGCCATGTTGTCGTGGAAATAGAAGCCGTGCGCTGTGTAGATCACAGTGGGCACTCTGGCCATCTTTGCCGCGATCCTGCCGACGCCCGCCGCAACAGGGGTGTGCACATGCACGATGTCGTACTTCTCTTTGCGCAGAAGCCTGTAGAGCGCCCAGATGGCCTTGAGCGTCTTCCACGGCGAGAGGCTGCGGCTCATGGGCAGAGAGTGGACGGTGTGGCTCTTCTCACGCAGTTCCCTCGCGAACCGGCCATCGGCAGAAGCTGAGTCCACCTTGTAGCCGTTCGCCGTCAGGTTGTTGATCAGCGGCAGAAGCAGCTTGGCGATAGTGATATCGCTGGCTGCCACCTGCAAGACGCGCACATCACGCTTAGGCATGTTTCAGCTCCGCGTTCCGGTACCAGTCGATGGTCCGCTTTAGTCCCTCTCCAACGCTGATCTCCGGCGTGTAGCCAATCAAGCGGCCCGCCTTCTGCACATCGGCAAACGAATCACGCACATCGCCCTGGCGAGTCTCCGTGTAGTCAGGCGTCACATCTGTCTCCGTCAGGTCCTGCATGATCCTCAGAAGCTCGTTCAGGCTCGTCTGGCCGCCAGCGCCGATGTTGTACGCCTCACCTGCGCCTTTGTCAGACTTCATCGCACGGATATTCGCATCGACAACGTTGTCGATGAAGGTGAAATCGCGGGTCTGCTCGCCGTCTCCGAAGATGACGGGCGCCTCGCCATTGAGAAGCGCATCTGCGAATTTAGGAATCACCGCCGCATAGATCGAGTTCGGCGATTGCCTCGGCCCAAACACATTGAAGTACCGCAGCGCATAGGTCTCAAGACCGTACACAGACTTGAACACCCGGCAGTAGAGCTCTGCGGTGAGCTTGGTGACGGCATACGGAGACTTCGGAGCTGTCGACATCTCTTCGTGCTTCGGCAGTGTCGGTGTGTCGCCGTACACAGATGAAGACGATGCGTAAACAAAGCGCCGAACCCCAGCATCTCGTGCGGCAACGAGCATATTGAGAGTTCCGTTAGCGTTCACATCGTTGCTGGTCACAGGGTCTTCGACCGAACGCGCCACCGAGCCGAGCGCAGCCTCGTGGAACACCACATCTGCGCCTGCGACTACGCGATTCACCGTCGCGACATCACGAATGTCACCTTCAACTAGCTCGATGCCGTCGATGACGTGGCGAACATTCGCCTCGTCTCCAGTGCTGAAGTTGTCCAGCACTGTGACGTCATAGCCCTCTTTGAGGAGCCGGTCGGTGATGTGGGAGCCAATGAATCCGGCTCCACCTGTAACGACAGCTTTAGCCATCTGGCAACCTCGCGGTGCGTGCTTGTCGAGTGGCGCGATCAACGAATGGCCGGCCACGTCTATCTGCTGATCTGGACTGTCCTGGAAGCGATGCGGGCTTGAAACTCAGCCCACGCTCCCGCCGTACTCGCCGTTATTCGAGCCTGAACGCGGCTTCACCAGGGATTTGGTGTGCCGTAATAGGGATCGGCTGATCGGTCCTCAGCCGGTCTCAATGCCGAAGCGGCCATGCCAGGACGCCGCGGCAGATTCGATATCGTTCTTTGAGATCTCTACAGACGAGAGACCGGAAACCGAGTTGAGCAGCACAAGGCACCTGTCACGAGACGAGAGGTAGCCGCTGAATACAGCATCGAACCCGGCTAGAGGGCCATCGACGATCGCAACGGCGTCGCCACGGCTGAAACGCTTCTCGATAGCTCCCTCGTTCCAACGCCTGGTCCTTGCCCTGAGGTAGTCGACTAGCGATTCTGGAACTGAAGCGAGCGCTCCGCCCTCTTCCAGGAAGTAGGACAGCCCGGGAGCCCACCTGATCGCCTGCCATTCAGGCGAGCGAGCATCGAACTTGCAGAAGATGTAGGTGTTGAAGAGTGGCTCAAGCTTGCCGCCCTTCCGGCCGTCCTTGCGAATCTCCGGGTAATACGTCTCAACACCCCAGCGGCTAAGGCTCTCAATGAGGAGCTTCGCCTTTCGGGGTTTGCTCTTTGCGATGTACCAACCAGTCATCACGACCTCTGGGACCATCTGTTCAGGCGATGCCTGTGTTCGACAATCCGCTCCTCGTGGGAGCTGACCTGAACAACGGCCAGATAGCTTTCTTGCAGGCTGCCGCACTGAAAACACAGTGTGTCTTCAGTTTCCTGCCCTGTTGTAGAGCCCGTGCAGTCGACAAGCTTACCTCGCCATCGTGCATCGTGCTTGGGCTGAACTGGCTCCGCAGAGCGGATTCAAACTCAAGCCCTGATCGCAAGATACCGGAGATGGATATGCACTGAATGGTGAACTGACCTGACAACAGGTTAATTAGATGCAGACTAAAGGCTCACACATCGTCTGTGAAAGTACTGAAACGGTTGCGCTGATCGGCAAATTCATGCCTTTTTCACGTTTAGAGCCGCTGTTTCGAGGTAGTTGGACACAGGAGCCAACTTTAGCGCCTGCATATCCAGTTCGATTTCGAAACGGGCTCGAAACTGCTCTCAGGCTCCCTCTGCCTGTCGATCCCTGCGAGTGATCGGCTCAACACTGAACTGCGGCGGGCCGTCCTCTTCAGACCAATCGCAGTTGGTGCAGTACTCGTAAGTCGAATGCCTGTCCAGGTATGAAGCCACGGACTCTGTTCCGCATTCCGGGCACGTGCTGTCGATCACAGCCGAATCGTCCCAATCTGCGCCAGAGTCGAACGAATGAACGTTGGAGGTGTCTGACATCTGTCGTCTCTGCCCACGTGGCCGGTGCGCGCCTGACTCGCCCAGCCGGCGGTGCCTTGATGCGACCGCAAATTGGCCGCAAGAGCAACGCTACCAGCGCTACTGAACGACGAGAATGCCCGCAGATGTGCACAGGCATAGTCCTTTTCGTCCAATAGCCGATCTGCTCTCATGCATTGACGAGACCCGTTTAGGTGATTCCACCGATGAGCCGCCAACTCGATCGCAAATAGAATCCTTCTCGCGCGCCACCCCGCGGAAGACGCTTTGAGACAGCCAGGCCGCATGCATTCCTGGCCGATCCAGCCGAGAAATCACGCCGAGAGATTGCGGATGAAGCAAGAGTATGTGAACCCGTTCCTTACGCCAGCCCAGATGGTCTGGCAGAGGGAGTTTGGCTGTCCGCTCAGAGTGCAGAACGCGGAGGCCGTGTCACACCAGTACACAACTGACGACGTGACGGCCATCGTTGGGATCAGTGGCAGCCTGAAAGGCAATGTGCTGTACAGCTTCTCGGAGGACCTGGTTAATCAGATCGTCAAGAAGCTGGTCACCAACGATGTTGATCCCAGGGGACAGATGGCGCTCTCCGCTCTCGCTGATATCGCAAACGTCATTACAGGCAATGCGGCGACGCAGCTGGCTGCATCGGGGTATCGGTGTGAAGTCAGTCCATCTGTGATACTCGAACCCGTTGGCGCCACCCTCACTTCGGGAGTGCCGAAGCAGATCCAGGTGACATTTGAAAGCGAGCTTGGCCTTCTGCGGGTTCGAATTGGGCTCGCCGAGACCGCCAACTATCAGCAGAAGGTTGCTTAGAAAAAGCGTGAAACGCTGAAGTTCGGCGCTCCGGTAATTGCCGGGGCGCTTTGCTATACGGCAGGATCGATACAACACCGCTTGCCAGGACCGCCGATTCGCACCGATAACGATCTCAAATGCCTGAGCAGAACGATAACAACAAGAAGAACGAAGGCCTCACCGCCGGCGAAGTCGGCAGGTTCGCCAAGTTCATGGCGAAACGGCAGTTCAACAAGGCACGCCGCGGCTTTCAGAACTGGAACGAGGACACAGGCCGCAAATGGAGTGAGCGCGCACAGCGCAACACTCAGCAGGCCGTCGAACAGGTAAGCGAAAAGGCAACTGCCGCCAAAGCTGAGGCCGCAGATGGCATCGCCAGGGTTTCAGCGAGCGAAGAGTGGGACAACACCAAACGCCAGGTCAGGCTGGGCGCGTCAATCGTCGCCTCAACCGCCCTCTTCACCCTGATCGCCGTGATCTTCTTCGCTGTCTCACGAGGCGGCGACTCCGATCCGCTGGATGCCATCACAGCTGAACTGACCTGCGACTCCTGCGCCCGCGCCGATGTTGAACGAGTGATCGATGGCGATACCCTCGATGTCAGCGAAGGGCGGATACGGCTATACGGATCAGACACGCCTGAACTGGGGGACCGCTGCTTTGCCGAGGCGACCGAAGAGACGAAGAGCCTGGCTGGCAGCACGGTGCGTCTTGAGTCAGGCCCGCGGGCTGAAGACCGGTTCGGGCGGATGCTCTACTACCTGTACAC